>NZ_VWWK01000011.1:0-86900 GCF_011753035.1 Burkholderia sp. Ax-1720
TGAGCACCTCGCGCAGGGCCGCGCGCGTGGCCGCGCTGCGCGTGGCGTCCTCGGCGCGCAGGAAGCGCGCGGCGCGGGCTCGCTCGGCCGCATCGAGCGACGCGTAGGCCGGCGCGTCGAGCGGCGTGCCGAACGCGAAATCGACTCGCCACAGCCGCACGCCCGCGCGCGCCGCCGCCTCGGGCACCGCGAGCGATACCAGCCGATGCGGCGCAAGCGCCGAAGCCTGGGGCGAGGGGGAAGCGGTCTCGAAAGCGATGGCCATGGGCGGGAAGCCGGCGCGCGGCCGGATCAGGGAAAGAAGCCGCCGATCTTACCGGATTGCGCCGGGCGAATACGCGGCCGTGCCGCCCGGGCTCGCCGGGCGGCGCAGCACTTCGCCCGGCGGCTCGTCAGGCAGGGCCGCCTCGCGCAGCCAGCGCAGCACGATCGGCCACAGCGTCGCCTCGAAGCGGCTGTGGAAAAACGCGAAATGCCCGATCGCCTCGACCCCGATCCGCCGCGGCGCGAGGTGCAGATGCGTGATCGGGCTGGCCACGTAGTAGCCGAGCAGCCGCTCGGTGGCGGCAACCGTGCCGAAGGGATCGTCGTCGATGCTGATCGCCAGCAGCGGCGCCGTGAAGCGCGTGAAGCGCGCCACCATGGCGCGCCGCTCCTCGGGCGTCTCCAGGATCGGGGCGCGCGTGTACGTGTCCTCGAAGCGCGGCCGGCTACGGCTCCACGACAGCGCCACGCCGCGCGGCACGTCCTCCATCCAGCCGAGCCGGCTCGCCGGGAAATAGCCGAACAGCCGGCTGAGCAGCGGCATGACCAGGTGCCACTTGAGCCGCATCCGGGTGCGCGTCCACTTGCCGTAGTCGCGCCAGTGCGCGGTCTGTGCGCCGACCGTCACGGCGCGCCGGATCATGCCGTTCGAGGCGGCCAGCCCGCAGGTGAAGCCGCCGATGCTGTGCGCGACCAGGTCGACCGGCTGCCAGGGGAAGCTGCGCGCCACGTATTGCAGGATCGCCTCGCTGTCGAGCCGCCCCCAGTCGAGCCAGTTGGCGCGCAGGTCTCGCAGCGAGGCGGGACGCGACTCGCCGATGCCGCGATAGTCGTAGACCAGCGCGTCGAAACCCTGGGCGAACAGCCAGGTGGCAAAGCGGAAGTAATAGCGGCAGCGCACCGCCGTGGCGCACTGGATCACGACCACCGGGCGCGTCGCATCGACGGCGCGATGGCGCCACTGATGGCCGTGCAGCACGAAGCCGTCGGCGGCCTGCACCGAGAACGGCTCGGGCGGCAGCGGCAGGCTCGGCGGAACCTCGCTCATGGTCGCGTCTCCCTCGATCGGTATCGCGCCGCGACACCCGGCGGGCGCCGCGCGGGCTGTCGCGCCCGATGCGCCCGGTGCGCCCGGTGCGCCGGTCGCAGCGGCAGCGGCAGCGGCAGCGGCAGCGGCAGCGGCAGCGGCAGCGGCCACTGTGCCACAAGCCCCGGCCAGGCTGCAGCGAAGCGCGAGCCGCGCGGCACCGCCGCCGCGCTCAGCGCTTGGTCAGTTCCAGCGCGCCCAGCGCCCGCTGGCGCGCCGCGTCGTGATCGACGATCGGCTCGGGATAGGTTTGGCCGAGCACCACGCCGGCGGCCTCCAGCACGATCGGCTTGGCGCGCCAGGGCTCGTGGATCGCATCGGCGGGCAGCCGCGCCAGCTCGGGCACCCAGCGCCGCACGTAATCGCCCTCGGGATCGAACTTGCGCCCCTGCGTGACCGGATTGAAGATGCGGAAATACGGCGCCGCGTCGGCGCCGCAGCCGGCCACCCACTGCCAGTTCGCCGAGTTGTTGGCGATGTCGGCATCGACCAGCGTGTCCCAGAACCAGCGCTCGCCCGCGCGCCAGTCGATCAGCAGGTGCTTGATCAGGAAGGATGCGACCACCATCCGCACGCGGTTGTGCATCCAGCCGGTGGTCCACAGCTCGCGCATGCCGGCGTCGACCAGCGGATAACCGGTGCGGCCGCGGCACCAGGCGGTGAAGCCGGCCTCGTCGTCGCGCCAGGGCATCGCGTCGAAACGCTCGCGATAGTTGCGCGTCGGCAGTTCGGGGAAGTGGTAGAGCAGGCTGGTGTCGAACTCGCGCCAGCCCAGCTCGCTGACGAATTTCTCGATGTCGGCCGCCACCGCTGCCCCGTCCTCGCGCGCCGCCGCCATCGCCGCGTGCCAGACCTGCCGCGCCGACAACTGGCCGAAGCGCAGGTAAGGCGACAGGCGGCTGGTCGCCGGCCGGTCGGGCCGGTCGCGCGCCTCGCCGTAGCCGCGGATCTTCTTGTCGAGGAAGCGTTCGAGCAGTTCGAACGCGGCCTCCTCCGTCGGCACCCAGGCTTCGCGCAGGCCGCCGGCCCAGTCGGGGCGCGTCGGCAGCAGGCCGAGCGCGTCGATCTTCAACGCGCGGCGCGCGAGCGAGGCCGGCAGCGTGGGGAAGCGCCAGGTCGAGGGCTCGGCCAGCGGCGCGCTCACGTCGCCGCTCTTGAGCGCGGCGCGCCAATAGGCGGTGAACACCTGGAACGCGCCGCCGCTGCCGGTCTGCAGCTCCCAGGGCTCGCGCAGCAGCGCGCCGTTGAAGCTCTCGGCCTCGATGCCGGCCTCCTTCAGCGAGCGCTTGAGCGCGCCGTCGGTCTCGCGCGCGATGCCGTCGTAGCGGCGGTTCCAGTAGACCGCGCCGGCATCGAGTTCCCCGGCGAGCGCGGCGATGGTCTCGCGCTCGTCGCCCTCCAGCACCAGCAGGCGCCCGCCGTGCCCGGCCAGGCTCGCGTCGAGCGAACGCAGCGCGCCGTCGAGCCACCACCGCGCCGCGCCGCCCAGCGGGCGCGTACCCTCGCGCTCCAGCACGTAGACGCAGACGAAAGGCCGGCCCGATTCGGCGGCGCGCACGAGCGCCGGGTTGTCGGTAACGCGCAGGTCGTCGCGAAACCAGACGATCGCGGCTTGGGCTGAGGATTCGGCAGGCACGGGGCAGACTCCGGGAAGAACGGGTAATGACGGATCGATCGGACATGGCGGCACGGACATGGGCGCTCGCTCGATTGCGCGCCATTAAACCATGCAAGGGGACAGAGCGAACCGGGTTTCAGGCGCCCACTCGCCGCCGGCGCCCTTGCCCGCCGCCCGCTGCAACCAAGCCCTCAGCAATTTCCGCGCCGCCTGCCGGCACCCTGGCCGGGCCGGGAGGCGCCCGGCCCCGCCCTCGACGCGTTTCAATCGCCCGAGCCGGCCCGCTGCCGCCGAGCCCGGCCGCCGCCCGCCCGTTTGGAGTCGCGCGCCTAGCGACCGGCTTGGCGTTGCCGGCCGCCAAGCCTTATAAATCAACGAACCGGCACGAGACCCGCCAGGGCTGCACGGCACGCAAGCCGAAGCCGGAAAAACAGGAGGGAGACAATGGCGAAGCTGCAAACGGCAGGCGTCGGCTGGACCGACGGCAAACGCTACTGGTGGCTGCTCGGCGCGCTGACCATCACGCTGCCGATCTTCTCCGCGCACCTGGCGCTCAGCACCGGCTGGCATGTCTTCTGGTGGTTCGGCCCGCTGTTCGCGTTCGGCGTGATCCCGGTGCTCGACTGGCTGATCGGCGACGATGCCGGCAACCCGCCCGACGAGCTGGTGGCGGCGCTCGAAAGCGACCGCTACTACCGCTGGGTGGTCTACCTGGCCACGCTGGTGGTCTATGTCTCCTTCGTCGCCGCGATGTGGGTGCTGCGGCACGTGCCCCTGACCTGGTACGACTACCTCGGCTTCGCGATGTCGCTGGGCGCGGCCACCGGCGTGTCGATCAACACCGCGCACGAGCTCGGCCACAAGACCTCGCGCTTCGAGCGCTGGCTGGCCAAGATCACGCTCGCGCCGGTCGCCTACGGGCATTTCTTCGTCGAGCACAATCGCGGCCACCATGTGCGCGTGGCGACCCTGCCCGACCCGGCCAGCGCGCGCTTCGGCGAATCCTTCTGGGCCTTCCTGCCGCGCACCGTGTTCGGCAGCATCGCCTCGGCCTGGCGGCTGGAAAAGCGCCGGCTCGAACGCGAGGGGCACGCGAGCTGGTCGCCGCGCAACGAGGTGCTGCATGCCTGGGCCATGACAGCCGTGCTGTGGGGCGCCGCTCTCGCCTACTGCGGGCCGCGCGTGATCCCCTTCCTGCTGATCCAGGCCGTCTACGGCGCCTCGCTGCTGGAGGTGGTCAACTATGTCGAGCATTACGGGCTCGGCCGGCGCCGGTTGCCGAACGGCCGCTACGAGCGCTGCTCGCCCGAGCACTCCTGGAACAGCAACCACGTGGTGACCAACCTGTTCCTCTACCAGTTGCAGCGGCACGCCGACCATCACGCCAACCCGACGCGCTCCTACCAGGCGCTGCGCCACTTCGACCACTCGCCGCAACTGCCGTCGGGCTACGCGACCATGATCCTGCTCGCCTACCTGCCGCCGCTGTGGTTCCGCGTGATGAACCCGCGCGTGGTCGCGCACTATGGCGGCGACATGCGCCAGTCGAACATCAAGCCGTCGATCCGCGAGCGCGTGATCGCGCGTTACGCGGCGGGGGCCTCGGCTTGAGCGAGGCGGCAGCCGGCCTGCCGCCGTCGGCCCAAGCGACCCAAGCAGATCAAGCAGCTCGGGCGCCTCAAGGCTGCCATCCGCCGCCCAGCGCCTTGTACAACGCGATCAGGTTGCTCAGTTCCGCGAACCGGTCGTTGACCAGTTGCTGCCGAGCCGCATACATCGTGCGCTCGGCATCCAGCAGGACCAGGAAGCTGTCGGTCCCGTTGCGATAGCGCGCCTGCGCCAGCTCGTAATAATGGGTCGATGCGCCCAGGTATTCGCGATCCGACTGCACCTGCTCGACATAGGTCGCGCGTCCGGCCAGCGCGTTCGCCACTTCCTTGAAGGCGGTCTGGATCGCCTTCTCGTAGTTGGCGATCTCGATCTGCGTCTCGATCTTCGCCGCATCGAGCGAGGCCCGGCGGTTGCCGTAGTCGAAAATCGGCAGGCTCACGGTGGGCGCGAAGCTCCAGGCCCCGGTCGCCGCCTTGAACAGGCCCGACAGCCCGGTGCTCGCGGTCCCCGCCGAACTGGTCAACTGGATCGACGGGAAGAACGCGGCGCGGGCGGCGCCCACGTTCGCATTGGCGGCTTTCAGGTCGTGCTCGGCTTGGAGGATGTCGGGGCGGCGGGTCAGCAGGTCCGACGGCAGGCCGGCGTCAAGCGGCGGCAACTGGGCGGCATCCAGGGCACCGCCGCGCAGCAGCCCGTCGGGAACCGGGCAGCCGATCGCCGCCGCCAGATTGTTGAGATCCTGCTCCACCGCGCGCCGCTCGGCGATCAGGCTCGATCGCACGCTCGCATATTCCAGCTCCGCCTGCCGCACGTCCTGCATGGACGCATTGCCGATCCGCTCGCTTTTCAGGGTGAGTTCGTAGGTCTGCCGGTCCGCCTCGGCGGTCGCGCTCGCCACCTCGAGCAGGGACTGGTCGGCCACCCATTGGAAATAATCGGTGGCCACCGTCGCGATCAGGCTGATGCGCGTGCCCGCTCGCGCCGCGTCGGTCGACAGGTATTGCTCCAGCGCCTGGTGCTGCAGGCTGCGCAGCCGCCCGAAGAAGTCGATCTCCCATGAGGTCTGGCCCAGCGTCACGCTGCTCTGCCGGGTGGTGGTGCCCAGCGCGCGGGCGTTGTCGATCGCGCCCGTGGCCTCCACGGTGGGCAGCAGCGCCGAGCGCGTGATGCGGTATTGCGCCTCGAACTGCGCCACGTTCAGCGCCGCCACGCGCATGTCGCGATTATTGTCCAGCGCCAGCGCGATCAACTGCTGCAGGGCCGGGTCGCGAAAGAAGCCGCGCCAATCCACCTCGGCCGCCAGCGTCGCCGGGGCGGACGCGGCAGGCGCGGACGAGGCCGCGCCGGGCGCCTCGGCCCAGGCCGCCGGCACCGGCGCCGGCGGACGCTGGTAGCCGGGCTCCAGGGTGCAGGCGCCAAGGCCGATGACGCACAGCAGGCCGCCGAGCAAACGCCGCCTCATGCCTCGGCCTCCGGCGGAGTGCCCGCATCGGCGTGCCGGCCGCGCTCCTTGAACAGCTTGCGCACCAGGATGAAGAACAGCGGCACGTAGAACACCGCCAGCACCGTCGCGCCGAGCATGCCGCCCGCCACCGCGGTGCCGATCGCGCGCCGGCTCTCGGCGCCGGCGCCGCCGCTGAAGACCAGCGGCAGCACCCCGAACACGAAGGCGATCGAGGTCATCAGGATCGGCTTGACGCGCAGTCGCGCCGCCTCCAGCGCCGCGTCGAGCAGGTCGCGGCCCTGCTCGTGCAGTTCCTTGGCGAATTCGACGATCAGGATGGCGTTCTTGGTGGCCAGGCCGATGGTGGTGAGCAGCCCCACCTTGAAATAGATGTCGTTGGGCATGCCGCGCAGCGTCACGGCCAGCACCGCGCCCAGCGCGCCGAGCGGCACCACCAGCAGCACCGCGATCGGCATGCCCCAGCTCTCGTAGAGGCCGGCCAGGCAGAGGAACACGATCACGATCGAGATGCCGTAGAGATACAGCGATTGCGAGTTGGACAGGACCTCCTGATAGGACTGGCCGGTCCATTCCACCGAAAATCCCCTGGGCAGGCGCGCCGCGATCGACTCGATCGCCTGCATGGCGCCGCCGGTGCTGAAGCCCGGGCCCGTCTGCGCGGTCATCTCCATCGCCAGCATGTGGTTGTAGCGTTCGATCTGCGGCGACCCGAAGGTCCAGCGGGTGCTGGAAAAGGCCGACAAGGGCACCATCTGCCCGTCGAAATTGCTCGGCGTGGAGCCGGGCTGCAGCACCTCGCCGTTGGCCGCGCTGGTGCGCACGTACCAGCGCCCGATATCGTCCGGCATCATCCGGTACGGCGCGTCGGCCTGCACGAACACGCGCTGGATCCGTCCGTTGTCCACGTAGTTGTTGACGTAGGACGAGCCGAACGCGATCTGCAGGGTGTCGTTGATGTCGGAGATCGACAGGCCGAGCGCGCCGGCCTTCTCGCGATCGATGTCGATATGGAATTGCGGCGTGTCGTCGAGGCCCGCCGGATGCGTCTGCGACAGCGCCGGGTTGCTCGCGGCGAGGCTCATCAGCAGGTTGCGGGCCTGCAGCAGCTTCTCGTGCCCCTGCCCCGCCCGGTCCTCGATCTCGAAATCGAGCCCGCTCTGGTTGCCCAGGCTCGGGATCGCCGGCAGGTTCACGGCGAACACCTGGGCGTCGCGCAGGGACGAGAAATGGGCGTTCGCGCGGCTCATGATCGCGCCCGCCTGCTGGTCGGCGCCGCGGCGCCGGCTCCAGTCCTTCAGGCTGACGAACAGGATGGCATTGTTCTGGCCTTGGCCGTTGAAGCTGTAGCCGTCGATCGCCAGCACCTTGTCGGTGGCGGCCTCGTGATGCAGGAAATAATCCTCGGCCAGCCTGACCGTGCGATCGGTCACCGCGATCGGCGTGCCGGCCGGCGTCGATATCAGCACCACCAGCACGCCCTGGTCCTCGTCCGGCAGGTAGGAGGTGGGCAGCCTGGCCATCAGCCAGGCCAGCACCGCGAGGATCACGCTGAACAGCAGCAGGAAGCGCCGCGGACGCGCGAGGAAGGCCGCCAGCCAGCCCCGGTAGCGTTCGATGCCCTGTTCGATGAAGCGGCCGCCGCGGCCGCGCCGCGCCGTCGCATCCGCGCCGGGCGGCCGGAGCAGGGTCGCGCACAGGGCCGGCGTCAGGCTCAGCGCCAGCAGCAGGGACAGCACCATCGCCGCCACGATGGTGACCGAGAACTGCCGATAGATGCCGCCGGTCGAGCCGGAGAAGAAGGCCATCGGGATGAAGACCGCGGTCAGCACGGTGGTGATCCCCACCAGCGCGCCGGTGATCTGCTTCATCGCCTTGCGGGTGGCTTCGCGCGGGCCCAGCCCCTGCTCGCGCATGATCCGGTCGACGTTCTCGACCACCACGATCGCGTCGTCGACCAGCAAGCCGATCGCCAGCACCACGGCGAACATCGACAGCACGTTGAGCGACATGCCGGCGGCCCACAGCACCACGCAGGTACCGAGCAGGGCGATCGGGATCACCACCGCCGGAATCAGCGTGGCGCGCACGCTGCGCAGGAAGACCAGCATCACCAGGAACACCAGGATCACCGACTCGACCAGGGTCTGCACGACATCGACCATCGAGACCCTGACGAAGGGCGTGGTGTCGAACGGGTAATCCACCTCGACATCGGTGGGCAACTGCAGCCTGAGCTCGTCCACGCGCGCGCGCACCGCGCTGGCCACCGCCATCGCGTTGGCGCCGGTGGCCAGTTGCACCGCCAGCGCCGCCGCCGGCCTGCCGCCCATGCGCGAGGAGATATCGTAGGTGTCGCCGCCCACCTCGACGCGCGCCACGTCCTTGAGCAGCACCCGGGAGCCGCTGGTGTTCACGCGCAGCAGGATGTTGCCGAACTGCTCGGCGCTGCGCATCAGGCTGGAGGCCGTGATGGTCGCGTTGATCGCCTGCGAGGCGGTGGCCGGCGTGCCGCCCAGCTCGCCGACCGAGGTCTCGACGTTCTGGTTGGCGATCGCGGTGGTCACGTCGCTCGCGGTCAGGCCGAAGCTGTGCAGCTTGACCGGGTTCAGCCAGATCCGCATCGCGTGCTGCGGGGAAAACAGGTTCACGCCGCCCACCCCGTTGATCTCGCTGATCGGATCCTGCAGCTGGCTGGCCAGCAGGTTGCCCAGCTCGATCGAGTTCAGCCGCCCGCTGCGCGACGACAGCGACACCACCATCAGGAAATTGCTGCTCGCCTTCGAGATATTGATGCCCTGCTGCTCGACCACCAGCGGCAGCGAGGCGGACACCTGGCTCACCTTGTTCTGCACCTGCATCTGCGCGATGTCGGGGTTGGCCCCGGGGGCCAGCGTCAGGGCGATGGTGGCCTGGCCGGCATTGCTGCTCGACGAGGACATGTAGAGCAGGTGGTCGATGCCGCTCAGGCTCTGCTCGATCACCTGCGTGACATTGGCCGCCACGGTATCGGCCGAGGCGCCCGGGTAGGTCGCGACCACCTGGATCACGGGCGGCGCGACCGATGGATACTGCTCGATCGGCATCGAGCGCAAGGCCAGTGCGCCGGCGATCATCAGGACGCAGGCGATCACCCAGGCGAGGATCGGACGATCGATGAAGAAACGTGCCATGTGCGCCCCCGCTCAACCCGGCAGCGCGGCGGCGGCCGGCGTCGTGGCCTGCGGCGCGTGCGTGTCGGTAACCTTGACCGGTGCGCCGTCCTGAAGCTGGCTGGCACCGCTGATCACGACCCGGTCGCCGGCCTTCAGGCCTTGCGAGACGATCCACTGGTCGCCATAGGCCGTGTCGGCCTTCACGTTCACCTGGTGCGCCCGGCCGTCGGCGGCGGCCAGCCAGACCGTGGCCTGGCCGTCCGGCGAGCGCCCGACCGCCAGTTGGGGAACCAGCACGGCCTGCTCGTCGACGCCCTCCTCCAGCATGGCCCGCACGAACATGCCGGGCAGCAGTTCATGCTCGGGATTCGGCACCGTGACGCGCAAGGTCACCGAGCCGGTGGTCTGGTCGACGGTGATGTCGGAGAAGGCCAGGGTGCCGGGCAGCGCGTAGTCGGAACCGTCCTCCATCACCACCTGCACGGCCGCGCCGCGATCGTTCGCCCGCTTCAGGCGGCCCGCCTTGAATTCCTTGCGCAATCGCAGCCAGTCGACGCTGGGCCGGGTCACGTCCAGGTACATGCTGTCGATCTCCTGGACCGTGGCGAGCGCGGTGCTCTGGGTAGCGGTGACGAGCGCGCCCGCCGTCACGCTGGACAGGCCGATGCGCCCGGCGATCGGGCTCGTGATGCGGGTGTAGCCGAGATTGATGCGGGCCGACTCGAGCGCCGCGCGATCGGCCAGCACGTCGGCCTGATCCTCGTTGACGGCGGCCACGGCATCGTCGTAGTCCTGCTTGCTGACCGCCTGGATCTTGACCAGCTCGGCGAAGCGCGCGGACTTGGCCCGGGCATCCGAGAGCGTCGCCTCCGCCTTGGCCAGCACGCCGCGCGCCTGGTCGTAAGCCGCCTGATAGACCGCCGGATCGATCTGGTACAGCGTCTGGCCGGCCGTCACCGCGGCGCCTTCGGTGAACAGCCGTTTCTGGACGATGCCGGTGATCTGCGGGCGGACCTCGGCGACGTTCAAGGCCGAGAGACGCCCCGACAGCTCGGTGCGCCGCACGATCGCCCGCGGCGCCACGATCAGCACGCCCACCTCGGTGGCGGGCGCCGACGCGGCCGCGCCGTCGGCCGGATGTCCGGAACATCCGCCGAGCGTCGCCAGCGCCAGCAGCGTGCCGCCGAGGAAAGCCACGCGTACGGAAAGCCGCCCACGCATATCAAGACACTGAAAGGTCGACATATCGTCTGCTTGTGCTCGCTTCTGACCAGATGAAATTCATGCCCCGGCAACCCCGGACCCGCGGCTGGCGGCCTGGCGCGGGGTTCGCGACGCCAGCACGCTGTCGACCTCCGCCACGAAACCGCGCCACTGCGCCTCCATGTCCCGCAACCGCCGGCGACCGACGCCGGTCAGCGAGTAGTACTTGCGCGACGGCCCCGCTGCCGACTCGACCAGGTAGGTCGTGACGCAGCCCGCGGCCTGCAAGCGGCGCATCAGGGGATAGACCGTGCCCTCGCTCAACTCCATCGCCGACGACAAGGTCGACACCACGGCGTGGGCGTAGTTGTCCCCGCGCGCCAGCACCGCCAGCACGCACATATCGAGCGCTCCCTTCTTCAACTGCGTTTTCATCGATGTACGCGGCCAGTCTGTGCATAACAAGGATCCATGCAATGCACGATGAACGGGCGAGCCGACACCGCTTAGCCCGTTCATCCAGGCAAGACGGCGGCGGTCTGTATGGGTTTGCCCACGGCGCCGGTTCGGCCCGCGCCCGGCGAAGACGGAATGCCCGCGGCAGCTTCACGACGGCATCGCGACTCGCGGCCGGCAGCGGCCGTGGTCGCGTTGCCGCCGACATGCGGCAAGGGCGGTTGACACCACGCCGTGATTTCATCACGCATGCCCTTCCCCGTCTGTCGCATGAAATCGGGACATGGAAACCGGCGTGCCGGACGAGATGCCGGGGATGTCGATCGAGCCCGATCGAGCCCGCTTCTCCCGGCCGATCACCTCACCTCGGGCGCATCGATGCGAAGCGGCCGGAGCCCCCGGATTTCTTGTCCTGCCTTCCGGTGACAGCTCGCGCCGGGCCCCTGTGCTTTAATGAAGATGAGTGCACAAAGTAGACATCCGTTTCAAAAACATTAGCATCACTCAATATGTCGTTCCTGAATATCGACTTTCACGGATCGGACAATTGAATTGACTTTCCTCCTGTCGTGCCAGAAACAAAGGGAGATTCCGGCTGCTCGACCTCAGCACCTCGAACCAGGCTCGACGCCAGGGCGAGCGCTGCGCCCGCCGCGGCTCCCTTGCCCGATGAGCCCGCTTGCCGGCTCACAGAAAAATATCGATGAATTTGAATTCGCCGGGACAGGAATTCGGCAATTCTCGCGATCAATCGGAAAACAGATGAATATCCATTCTCCAGTGACATGCCGGATGGGCAGTCCTGAGCATGATCAGTGAGGGGGCAAGGTCCATGTCGACCACTCGGTATTTCAAGCGGAACTTCTGGTCCCTGCTCGTCACGATGCTGCTGTCCTGCACCAAGGCCGCATTCACGGTGGGCTTGCTGGCCTATATCAACTACGTCGCCACGCAGGGCCTGCACAAGTCGCCGCTCGACACGCTGCTGACCGGGCTCGGTCTGCTCGGCGCGCTGCTGCTCTCCGACGGCGTGTCCCAATACGTGCAGGCCGGCCTGGGCAGCTCGCTGGTCGCGCAGTTGCGCCGCGACCTGTCGAGCCGCTTCATCGAGATCGAGTATCACCTGCTGGCCGGAAAAAAAGCCTCCGTGTTCGGCGCGCTGATCGAGGATATCGGGAGGATCAGCCCCGCCATCGTGATCATGCCGCATCTGTTCTACAACGGCATCTTCGTCATCATCTGCGCCACCTACGTCGCGATGTTGTCGACCAAGCTGTTCCTGGTGCTGATCGGCGGGCTCGGCATCGCCTCCCTGGTTTCCTTCCTGCTGGTCAGGTCGACCGGCAGGCGCTTCGACGAAATGCGCGTCAGCGAGGAAGCCTTGTTCGAACATTTTCGAACCATCGCCGACGGCAAGAAGGAAATGCTCCTGAACCGGAGCCGGGCCGAGCATTTCGCCGACACGATCCTGCAACCGGCCATCGAACAGGCGCAGAAGGTCAGCAAGCAGACCTACCTGAACTGGAACCTGAACCAGGCATGGATGCCAACCGCCATCTACGGCACCATCTTCATGGTGGTCTACTTCGGCTACATGAGCTTCTCGCTGCCCGCGGAGCTCATCATCCGCTTCGTGATTGGCTCGCTGTTCATCATCGGCCCGCTCAATTTCCTGATCGAATCCGGTCGGCAGGTCGGCACCGGCCTGAGCAGCTGGCGCCATCTCGAACGGGTCGGCCTGGACCTGCGCGACGGCCCGCAAACGCCGATGCTCGAGCACGCCGACCAGCCCCTCGCTCAATGGCGGACCATCCAGGCCAGCGAGCTCGCCTATCGATACCCCGAAAGCCCGGCCGAGAGCCGGGGCATCGGGCCGCTGAATTTCCGCATCGATCGCGGCGAGATGATCTTCATCATCGGCGGCAACGGCAGCGGCAAGTCGACCATGATGCACATGCTCTGCGGGCTGCTGCCCGCGGGTTCCGGCCGCCTCTACCTGGACGGCCAGCCCGTCGATCCGGAGTCGCGCGGCTATCGGGAGAAATTCTCGAGCGTGTTCGGCGACTTCTATCTGTTCGACCACGTGATCGACCAGCAAGGCGCGCTGCTTCCGGATGCGCGCACGCGCGGATACCTGAGCGACCTGGAGCTGGACAAGCAGGTGTTCGTCGAGGACGGCCGCCTGTCGCAAACCAATCTCTCGACCGGACAGCGCAAGCGGCTCGCGCTCCTGCAGTGCTACGCCGAGAACCGCGAAATCTGCCTGTTCGACGAATGGGCCGCCGACCAGGATCCGCACTTCCGCGAGCATTTCTACCTCGAGCTGCTGCCGAACCTGAGACGCCAGGGCAAGACCCTGATCGTCGTCAGCCACGACGATCGCTACTTCCACGTGGCGGACCGGCTGATCAAGCTGGAGCTCGGACGCATCGCGTTCGACAAGGCGCCCGAGCCGAACCCGGCAGCGGGTTCGAGATCCGGGGAACCCGACTCATCGCGATCGGGCCTGCCGAGCGAGGCCGACAAGGTCGTCGGCTAGCAAGCCGGGCAGGGCCCCCGCGCCATCCCTCCGGACCACCGATTCGAATCGACCAGGCCAGTGCATCGGCCGGTATCGCGCTGCACGACTATTCATTGGCAGATCAACATGAATGACCGAATCACAAAAATCGAAGACGTCATGGGCGCCGGCGCGAATCCTTCGACGCCGCATCACGAGCAGGACCATGCCTCCCCTTCAGCCCTGGTCCGTCATTCATGCATGCTCGCCGGGGACGGCGCGCTGACGGCCGACTGCGCCGCGCACATCCTCGCGGCCGGGCATTCGCTGGAAGCGATCCTGTCGAGCGACGCGCTGCTGCAGGCCTGGGCCGCGCGCCACGGGATCCCTTGCGCGGCCAGCGCCGAAGCCCTGGATGCGGCCCTGGCGACGCGCGGGATCGACTGGTTGTTCACGGTGGACAGCGAGCCGGCCTTGCCGGCCGCGCTGCTGGAGCGCGTGCGCCGGGGCCGTTTCGCCTATCGTCACGCGCGGCCCTCGTCGCGGGCCGACGCGGCGCCCCATGCCATCGTCTCGGCGCTGCTGGCGCGGCAAACCCAACATGCGGCCGGCTGGCATGCCGTCGACGCGCGCGGGCAGGCGGGGCCCGCGGCGATATCCTGCCCGGTTGCCATCGATGCCGACGACAGCACGCGCTCGCTGACGCTTAAGTGCGAGCAGGCCGCGAAAGCGGGTTTCGTCGAACTCCTGGCTGCCCTGGATCGAGGAACCCTGCCCGCGTTCGCCGAATCCCCGCACGAATCCCCGCATCAGCCGCGCGACGATGTTCCCGCCGTGTCCGGCCGGCTGCCCGCGGGCGCCTACCTCGACTGGCGGGACAGCGCGCAGGCACTTTGCACCCTGGTACGCGCCCTGGACTTCGGGGAACATCGCCCCAACCCGCTCGGCTGCGCGAAGCTCCTGCTTGGCGATGGCCACAGCGTGCGCCTGTCGCGCATCGAGCGGCTGGATCGACGCTCGGGCCTGCCGGCCGGCAGCCTGGTCGCCCTTCGACAGGACGGCTGGCAAGTCGCCAGCGGCAGCGAGGACCTGCTGATCGGCGGCTTCAGCACGCTCGAGGGCGAGCCGCGACTGCCGCAGGCGCTGGCCAACGAAGCCGGGCTCTCGGAAGGCGCGCGGCTGGCGTCCTTGAGCGAGGCGCAGACCAGCGCGCTGCTCGAAACCCGGCAGGCGCTGGCCGATCGCGAGGCCTTCTGGGCAGCGCGGCTGGCACGCCGCGCGGCACTGCAATTGCCCTTCGAGAAAGCGGCGAGCCACGCCGCACCGCAATGGGCCGCGAGCCCGTGGCAATCATGGCTTGCGGACCGGGCAAGCCCGCCTCGGACCGGTGAACTGCCGGCGCTGTTCGCCGTCTATCTGGCGAGGCTGACCGGCGAGTCGACGCTCCAGCTCGGGTGGCGCGGCGCGCATGAGCCGGCGGCACTGCGGACCTTGGGCTATCTCGCGCCGATCGTTCCGATCGAATTGAGCATCGACGCAGCCCAAACCTGGTCGTCGGTCCTGTCGAACGTGGCAGCCGAGTTGGCGCAGCTTGGCCGCAATCCGGGATTTGCCCGCGATCTCGTCGACAGGTATCCCGAGTTGCGCTCGCCGGCCTCGGCGAGCTCCGCCGATCCCTGGACGATCGGCCTGCACCTGCTCGACCAGGACGCCGAGCCCGACGAATCCACGGTCGATGCCGGCGTCGCCGGCACGCTGCTCACGCTGCAGGTTCGAGCGGACGGGGCATTCCGCTGGATTCACGACGCGAATCGTCTGGATGCCGAACAAATCGAACGCATGAGCACGCATCTGCGCGAACTCGCGCAAAGCCTGTCGGATGCGAACGGTGCCGACATGCCGGTTGGACAGGCCAGGCTGCTGCCGGAAGCCGAGCGCGCGCTGTTGCTGCATGAGTGGAACGCCACCAGCACGCCCTATCCCGAGGACGTCTGCCTTCACCAGCAATTCGAGCAGCAGGTCGAGCGCACGCCCGACGCCGTCGCCCTCGTCTTCGAGGAGCAAACCCTCAGCTATGCCCAGCTCAACGAGCGCGCCAACCAGCTCGCGCACAAGCTCATCGCCCTCGGCGTGCAACCCGATTCCCGCGTCGGCATCTGCCTCCAACGCTCCAGCGCCATGGTCGTCGGACTGCTCGCCATCCTCAAGGCCGGCGGCGCCTACGTCCCCCTCGACCCCGCCTATCCCGGCGAGCGACTCGCTCACATCCTCATCGATGCCGATCCCGGCATCGTGCTCCTCGACGACGCCGGCCGTGCCGCCCTCGGCCAGGACGCGCTCGACGGGCGTCATGGGCTCGACCCCGACGCGCCGCTGCCCGAGCGCCCCACGAGCAACCCCGTCGTGCCGGGCCTGACTTCTCGACACCTCGCCTACGTCATCTACACCTCAGGCTCCACCGGCAAGCCCAAAGGCGCACAGAACGAGCATCGCGCGCTCGTCAATCGCCTCGACTGGATGCAGCGCGCCTACGCTCTCGACGCCTCCGATCGCGTCCTGCAGAAGACCCCCTTCGGCTTCGACGTTTCCGTCTGGGAATTCTTCTGGACCCTGCTCAACGGCGCCACCCTCGTCGTCGCCGCACCCGGCATACAGGGCGACCCCGAAGCCCTGATCGCGCTCATCGGCCGCCAGCGCATCACCACCGCCCACTTCGTCCCCTCGATGCTTAATATCTTCCTGGGCACCGAGGGGGTCCAGGCTTGTACCTCCCTGCAGCGGCTCGTCTGTAGCGGCGAGGCCCTGCCCGTTGCCGCGATCCGGCGCTGCCAGGCCTTGTTGCCCGCCGCGCGGATCCACAATCTCTACGGGCCGACCGAGGCCGCGATCGACGTGACCGCCTGGACCTGCCCGCCGGACTATGCCGGCTCGACGGTCCCCATCGGCCGCCCGATCGCCAATACGCGGATCTACCTGCTCGACGAGCACGGGCAGCCCGTGCCGCTGGGCGCGGTCGGCGAGCTGCATATCGGCGGCGTGGGCGTCGCGCGCGGCTATCTCAATCGGCCCGAACTCACCGCCGAGCGCTTCGTGCGCGATCCCTTCGCCGGTGATGCCGAAGCGCGCATGTATCGCACCGGCGATCTCGCGCGTTACCTGCCCGACGGCAATATCGAATACCTCGGCCGCAATGACTTCCAGGTCAAGATCCGCGGCTTCCGAATCGAGCTCGGCGAGATCGAGGCGCGGCTCGCGGAATATCCCGCCGTGCGCGAGGCGGTCGTGCTCGCGATCGGCGACGGCGCCGACAAGCGCCTGGTCGCCTATGTCGTGGCCGAGCACGACGAGCAGTTGATCGGCGCGATCCGCGACCACCTCGCCGCGCAACTGCCCGACTACATGGTGCCCACCGCCTTCGTGCGGCTCGATGCCCTGCCGCTCAGCCCCAACGGCAAGCTCGATCGCCGCGCGCTGCCCGCGCCCGATTCGTCCGCGCTTGCTCGTCAGGCTTATGAAGCGCCCCAGGGCGAGATCGAATCCGCGCTTGCCGAGATCTGGGCCGAGTTGCTCGATGTCGAGCGTGTCGGCCGCCATGACAGTTTCTTCGCACTCGGCGGGCATTCCCTGCTCGCCGTCCGGCTGACCGAAAAACTGCGCCAGCGAGGGCTGGGACTGGCTGTCCGCGACCTGTTCCAGACCTCCGACCTGAGCGCGCTCGCCCAGCGCCTGGAGCAGCAACGCGGACAATCCCGCGAAATCCAGGTGCCCGACAACCTGATCACGCGCGATACCCAGGCGATCACCCCCGAGCTGCTGCCCCTCGTCAGCCTCACCCAGCCCGAGATCGATCATCTGGTCCAGCAGATTCCCGGCGGTGTGAGCGCCATCCAGGACATCTACGCGCTCTCCCCGCTGCAGGACGGCATCCTCTTCCACCATCTGCTGGCCACCCGCGGCGACCCCTACCTGCTGATCCGCCAGGTCGCCTTCGCCTCGCGCGAGCACCTGGATCGCTATCTCGATGCCGTGCAGCAGGTGATCGCCCGGCACGACATCCTGCGCACCGCCTTCTTCTGGGAAGGCCTGTCTCGCCCCGCGCAAGTCGTGTTGCGCGAGGCGCCGCTGATCCTCACCGAACTGGAATTCGATCCCGTCGACGGCCCCGTCGCCGAGCAACTGGCCCGGCACTTCGATCCGCGCGAGCACCGCATCGACCTGGGCCAGGCCCCGCTTCTGCGCTTCGCCGCCGCCCGGGACGAGCAAGGCCGCTGGCTGCTGATCGAGCGGCTGCATCACCTGGTCGGCGATCACTCCACCGTCGAGATCCTGCACCGGGAAGTCCGCGCCATTCTGGCCGGACACGCCGCCCGGTTGCTGCCGGCCCAGCCGTTCCGCAACGCGATCGCGCAAGCGCGTCTCGGCGTGAGCCAGCAGGAGCATGAAAACTTCTTCCGCGCCATGCTGGCCGAGGTGGACGAACCCACGCTGCCCTTCGGCCTCACCGAGGTGCATCTCGACGGCTCCCGGCTCAACGAAGCGCATCACACGCTGCCATCGCCCCTGAACGACCGTTTGCGCGCGCAGGCACGACGCCTGGGCGTGAGCCTGGCGAGCCTGTGCCACCTGGCCTGGGCGCAAGTGCTCGCTCGCGCCAGCGGACAGGATCGCGTCGTGTTCGGCACCGTCATGTTCGGCCGCATGCAAGCCGGTGAAGGCGCCGACCAGGCCATGGGCCTGTACATCAACACGTTGCCCTTGCGCATGGACCTGGGCGAGACCGGCGTGGAGCAGGCGGTGCGCGACACGCACGCGCTGCTGGCCAGCCTGATCGATCACGAACACGCCTCGCTCGCGCTCGCGCAGCAATGCAGCGGCGTGCCCGCCGGCTCGCCGCTGTTCAGCGCGCTGCTGAACTACGTGCACAGCACGGTTTCGGTCAACGAAGACGATCAGGCCATCGGCCTGGAGTTCCTGAGCGTCCAGGAGCGCTCCAATTACCCGTTCTCGATGTCGGTGGAGGATTTCGGGCACGCCCTGGTCCTGATCGCCCAGTTGGTCGATCCCTTCGATGCGAAGCGCCTTTGCGCTTATTTCGAGCAGGCGCTCGTCAGCGTGGTCGAGGCACTCGATGGGACGCCGGCGATGCCGGTCCGGCAGTTGGAGATCCTGCCGCCCGAGGAACGCGAGCTGCTGCTGCACACCTGGAACGCCACCGAGCAGGCCTATCCCGCCGAGCTCTGCCTTCACCACCAGTTCGAGCTGCATGCCGAACACACCCCCGATGCCGTCGCCCTCGTCTTCGAGGATCGCGCGATCAGCTATGCCCAGCTCAACGCCCAGGCCAACCGGCTCGCGCACGAGCTGATCGCCCTCGGCGTGCGGCCCGATTCCCGCGTCGCCCTCTGCGTCGAGCGTTCGCCGGCCCTCGTCATCGGCCTGCTCGCCATCCTCAAGGCCGGCGGCGCCTATCTCCCGCTCGACCCCGTCTATCCTCCCGAGCGCCTGGCCTATATCCTCGCCGATGCCGATCCCGCCATCGTGCTCGCCGATGCCGCCGGCCGCGCCGCCCTCGGCCACGCCGCGCTCGACGGCCGCCGCCTGCTCGACCCCGACACGCTGCCCGAGCACCCCGCGTCCAACCCCGTCGTGTCCGGCCTCACCTCGCGGCACCTCGCTTATGTGATCTACACCTCCGGCTCCACCGGCAAGCCCAAGGGCGTGATGGTCGAGCACCGCGGAACGCTCAACCTCGCCCAACTCCAGCGCCAGAACTTCTCCATCCTGCCCAGCAGCCGGATCCTCCAGTTCGCCTCCTGCGCCTTCGACGCCAGCGTCTGGGAAGTCGTCATGGCCCTGGGTTGTGGTGCCACCCTCTACCTGCCCTTCACCGCCCTGCTCAAGGACCGCGCCGCCCTGCTGCGCTACCTCGAGCAGCACCGGATCACCCACGCCACCCTGCCGCCGGCCCTGCTTCAAGGCGACAGCGCCATGCTCGATCCCGAGCTCGCCCTGACCTTGATCCTCGCCGGCGAAGCCCCCGGGCCCGGCCTGTTCCAGGCCCTCGCCGAGCACCATGTCGTCTTCAACGCCTACGGCCCGACCGAAAGCACTGTTTGCGCGACGCTCTGGCGGTGTCCGCCAGGCTTCACCGGCGAGACGATCCCGATCGGCAAGCCCATCGCCAACACGCGCATCTACCTGCTCGACGCGCACGGGCAGCCCGTACCGCTGGGCGCGGTCGGTGAACTCCATATCGGCGGCGACGGCCTCGCGCGCGGCTACCTCAACCGCCCCGAGCTCACCGCCGAGCGCTTCCTCGACGACCCGTTCGACCCGCGCCCAGGCGCTCGCATGTATCGCAGCGGCGACCTCGCCCGCTATCTGCCCGACGGCAATATCGTCTTCCTCGGTCGTAACGATCACCAGGTCAAGATCCGCGGCTTCCGGATCGAGCTCGGCGAGATCGAAGCCCGGCTGGCCGCGCATTCCGCGGTGCGCGAGGCAGTCGTGCTCGCGATCGGCGACGGCGCCGACAAGCGCCTGGTCGCCTACGTGGTGGCCGAGCATGACGAGCAGTTGATCGGCGCGATCCGCGATCACCTCGCCGCGCAACTGCCCGACTACATGGTGCCCACCGCCTTCGTGCGGCTCGATGCGCTGCCGCTGACACCCAATGGCAAGCTCGATCGTCGCGCGCTGCCCGCGCCGGATCAGTCCGCGCTGGTCAGGCAGGCCTATGAAGCGCCGCAAGGCGAGATCGAATCCGCGCTCGCCGAAATCTGGGCCACGCTGCTCGACATCGAGCGCGTCGGTCGTCACGACAGCTTCTTCGCGCTCGGCGGGCATTCCCTGCTCGCCGTGCAACTGATCAGCCGCATCGCCGCGCTGGGTGTCGAACTACCGCTGGCCAGCCTGTTCGCGTCCCCGACCCTCGCGGGCCTGTCCTCGGTCATTGCCGAGCGCGGGCACCAGGGCGCCGTCGCCCTGCCGCCCATCACGCCGCTGGCGCGCGAGGGCGAGCTGGCCTTGTCGTTCTCCCAGCAGCGGCTGTGGTTCCTGGCCCAACTCGACGGCGTCAGCGCCACCTATCACATGCCGCTGGCGCTGCGCCTGCAAGGCCGGCTCGATCAAGCTGCATGGCAGCGCGCGCTCGACACCCTGCTCGATCGCCACGAGGCGCTGCGCTCGGTGTTCGTCACCGTCCAGGGCCAGCCGCGAGTGCGGCTGCTGCCGGTCGGCACCGCCTTGCCCGTCACGCACCACGATCTGCGCGGCGCGCCCGACGCCCGGCAGCAACTGCAGGCCATCAGCAGCCAGGAAGTCCATGCCGGCTTCGATCTCGAACAGGGCCCGCTGATCCGCGCCCGCCTGATCCGCTTGAGCGAGAGCGAGCATGCGTTCCTGCTGACCCAGCATCACATCGTCTCGGACGGCTGGTCCCTGGACGTGCTGCTCGGCGAGCTGCAGGCGCTCTATCACGCTTACCTGCACGGCCGGCCCGATCCGCTCGCGCCGCTGGCCATCCAGTATCCCGACTACGCCGCCTGGCAGCGCCAGTGGCTCACGGGCGAACGCCTGCAGGCCCAGGTCGACTACTGGCGCGACACGCTCGCCGATGCGCCGGTCCTGCTCGACCTGCCCACCGATCGCCCCCGTCCCGCGCAGCAATCCTTCGTCGGCGCCCATGTGCCGGTGCGCTTCGACGCCGAACTCACGCAGGCGCTCAGGCGCCTCGCGCAAACCCATGGCGTCACGCCGTACATGATCGTGATGGCCGCCTGGGCCGCCGTGCTCGCGCGGCTGTCGGGCCAGCAGGACATCGTGATCGGCACGCCCAGCGCGAATCGCAATCGCCAGGAGGTCGAGCCGCTGATCGGCTTCTTCGTCAACACGCTGGCACTGCGACTGGATCTGTCCGGCGCGCCCGACGCCGCCACCCTGCTCGCGCGCGTGCGCCAGGCGGCGCTGGCCGCGCAGGACCACCAGGACCTGCCATTCGAGCAGGTGGTCGAGATCGTCAACCCGCCGCGCAACCTGGGCCATGCCCCGCTGTTCCAGGTGATGTTCGCTTGGCAATCCCGACAAGGCGCCTCGCTGGACCTGCCGGGACTGGAGGCGACGCCGCTGCCGCTGGCCTATGACGCGGTGAATTTCGATCTGGAGCTGGCGCTCGAGGAAAGCGGGCATGACATCGCCGGCACCCTCAACTATTCGACGGCGCTGTTCGAACCGGGCACGATCGAGCGGCAGCTCGTCTATCTGCGCGCGATGCTGCTGGCAATGGTGCGCGACGAAGCACGAGCGATCGACAGTTTCGACATCCTGCCGCCCGAGGAACGCGAGCTGCTGCTGCACACCTGGAACGCCACCGAGCAGGCCTATCCCGCCGAGCTCTGCCTGCACCACCAGTTCGAGCTGCATGCCGAACACACACCCGATGCCGTCGCCCTCGTCTTCGAGGATCGCGCGATCAGCTATGCCCAGCTCAACGCCCAGGCCAACCGGCTCGCGCACGAGCTGATCGCCCTCGGCGTGCGGCCCGATTCCCGCGTCGCCCTCTGCGTCGAGCGTTCGCCGGCCCTCGTCATCGGCCTGCTCGCCATCCTCAAGGCCGGCGGCGCCTATCTCCCGCTCGACCCCGCCTATCCTCCCGAGCGCCTGGCCTACATCCTCGCCGATGCCGATCCCGCCATCGTGCTCGCCGATGCCGCCGGCCGCGCCGCCCTCGGCGAGGCCGCGCTCGACGGCCGCCGCCTGCTCGACCCCGACGCGCTGCCCGAGCACCCTGCGTCCAACCCCGTCGTGCCCGGCCTCACCTCGCGGCACCTCGCCTATGTGATCTACACCTCGGGCTCCACCGGCAAGCCCAAGGGCGTAATGGTCGAGCACCGCGGAACGCTCAACCTCGCTCAACTCCAGCGCCAGAACTTCTCCATCCTGCCCAGCAGCCGGATCCTCCAGTTCGCCTCCTGCGCCTTCGATGCCAGTGTCTGGGAAGTCGTCATGGCCCTGGGTTGCGGCGCCACGCTCTACCTGCCCTTCACCGCCCTGCTCAAGGACCGCGCCGCCCTGCTGCGCTACCTCGAGCAGCACCGGATCACCCACGCCACCCTGCCGCCGGCCCTGCTCCAAGGCGACAGCGCCGTGCTCGATCCCGAGCTCGCCCTGACCTTGATCCTCGCCGGCGAAGCCCCCGGGCCCGGCCTGTTCCAGGCCCTCGCCGAGCACCATGTCGTCTTCAACGCCTACGGCCCGACCGAAAGCACTGTTTGCGCGACGCTCTGGCAATGTCCGACAGGCTTCACCGGCGAGACGATCCCGATCGGCAAGCCCATCGCCAACACCCGCATCTACCTGCTCGACGCGCACGGGCAGCCCGTGCCGCTGGGCGCGGTCGGCGAACTCCATATCGGCGGCGATGGCCTCGCGCGCGGCTATCTCAACCGTCCCGAGCTCACCGCCGAGCGCTTCCTCGACGACCCGTTCGACCCGCGCCCAGGCGCTCGCATGTATCGCAGCGGCGACCTCGCCCGCTATCTGCCCGACGGCAATATCGTCTTCCTTGGCCGTAACGATCACCAGGTCAAGATCCGCGGCTTCCGGATCGAGCTCGGCGAGATCGAGGCCCGGCTGGCCGCGCATTCCGCGGTGCGCGAGGCAGTCGTGCTCGCGATCGGCGACGGCGCCGACAAGCGCCTGGTCGCCTACGTGGTGGCCGAGCATGACGAGCAGTTGATCGGCGCGCTCCGCGATCACCTCGCCGCGCAACTGCCCGACTACATGGTGCCCACCGCCTTCGTGCGGCTCGATGCGCTGCCGCTGACACCCAATGGCAAGCTCGATCGTCGCGCGCTGCCCGCGCCGGATCAGTCCGCGCTGGTCAGGCAGGCCTACGAAGCGCCCCAAGGCGAGATCGAATCCGCGCTCGCCGAAATCTGGGCCACGCTGCTCGACATCGAGCGCGTCGGTCGTCACGACAGCTTCTTCGCGCTCGGCGGGCATTCCCTGCTCGCCGTGCAGTTGACCGAGCAACTGCGCCAGCGAGGCTTGAGCCTGGCCGTGCGCGACCTGTTCCAGGCGCCGGTCCTGAGCGCGCTCGCCCAGCGTCTGGAACAGCAGCGCGGGCAATCCCGCGAAATCCAGGTGCCCGACAACCTGATCACGCGCGATACCCAGGCGATCACCCCCGAACTGCTGCCCCTCGTCAGCCTCACCCAGCCCGAGATCGATCATCTGGTCCAGCAGGTGCCGGGCGGCGTGAGCGCCATCCAGGACATCTACGCGCTTTCCCCGCTGCAGGACGGCATCCTCTTCCACCATCTGCTGGCCACCCGCGGCGACCCCTATCTGTTGATCCTCCAGGTGGCCTTCGCCTCGCGCGAGCACCTGGATCGTTACCTCGATGCCGTGCAACTGGTGATCGCGCGTCACGACGTGCTGCGCACCGCCTTCGTCTGGGAAGGCTTGTCCCGTCCGGCACAGGTGGTATGGCGCGACGCGCCGCTCGCGTTCACCGAATTGAGCCTCGATCCCGCCGAGGGGCCCGTGGCCGAGCAACTGGCCCGACGCTTCGATCCGCGCGAGCATCGCATCGACCTGGGCCAGGCGCCGCTGCTGCGCTTCGCCGCCGCCCGGGACGAACAGGGCCGCTGGCTGCTGGTCGAGCTGCTGCATCACCTGATCGGCGATCACTCCACCATGGAGATACTGCACCGCGAGGTGCAAGCCATCCTGGCCGGACGCGCCGACCAGTTGTCGCCCCCGCAACCATTCCGCAACCTGGTGGCGCAGGCGCATCTCGGCGTGAGTCAGCAGGAGCACGAAGCTTTCTTCCGCGCCATGCTGGGCGATGTCGAGGAGCCCACGCTGCCCTTCGGCCTCACCGAGGTGCACCTCGACGGCTCGCGGGTGGTCGAGGCCCAGCGCATGCTGCCGCAGGCACTGAACGACCAGTTGCGCGCGCAGGCACGGCGCCTGGGCGTGAGCCTGGCGAGCCTGTGCCACCTCGCCTGGGCACAGGTGCTCGCCCGCGCCAGCGGGCAGGATCGCGTCGTGTTCGGCACCGTGCTGTTCGGCCGGATGCAGGGCGGTGCGGGCGCCGACCAGGCGATGGGCCTGTTCATCAACACCCTGCCCCTGCGCGTGGATCTCGACGATACCGGCGTGGAGCAGGCGGTGCACGACACGCACTCGCTGCTGGCCAGCCTGCTCGACCACGAACACGCCTCGCTCGCGCTGGCCCAGCAATGCAGCGGCGTGCCCGCCGGCTCGCCGCTGTTCAGCGCGCTGCTGAACTACCGCCACAACGTGGTGGCGGTCGAGCAGGAAAACGCCGAGTCGGGGATCGACTTCCTGCATGGAGAGGAACGCACCAACTATCCGCTCACGCTTGCCGTGGAGGACTTCGGCAATGCCCTGGGCGTGACCACCCAGGTGGTGGACAGGCTCGATGCCGAACGCGTCGGGAACTACCTCGTCCAGGCACTGGAAAGCCTGGCCGAGGCACTCGACCGGACGCCTGCGCTACCGGTCCGGCAACTGGAAATCCTGCCGCCCGAGGAACGCGCGCTATTGCTCGACGCCTGGAATCCCGGCCTCGACACGCCAGCCGAGGCGTCTTGCGTTCATCGGCACATCGAACGACAGGCCGAGCGCACGCCCGATGCCGCCGCGCTCGTCTTCGAGGAGCAAACGCTCGGTTATGCCCAGCTCAACGAGCGCGCCAACCGGCTCGCGCACGAGCTGATCGCGCTCGGCGTGCGGCCCGATTCGCTCGTCGCCCTCTGCGTCGAGCGTTCGATCGCGATGGTCGTCGGCCTGCTCGCCGTCCTCAAGGCCGGCGGCGCCTACGTCCCGCTCGACCCCGCCTATCCCGGCGAGCGACTGGCCCATATCCTCGCCGATGCCGATCCCGACATCGTGCTCGTCGATGCCGCCGGCCGTGCCGCCCTAGGCGAGGCCGCGCTGGCAGGGCGTCGCCAGCTCGACCCGAATGCGCTGCCCGATCGCCCCGCGACGAACCCGGTCGTGCCGGGTTTGACGTCGCGGCACCTCGCCTATGTGATCTACACCTCCGGCTCCACCGGCACGCCCAAAGGCGTCATGGTCGAGCATCGCGGCCTCGCCAATCTGATGAGCTGGTATCTCGGAGAGGTCGGGCTCGGGGCCGAGGACACGGTGCTGATCGTCACCTCGCACAACTTCGACCTGACGCAGAAGAACCTGCTCGGCCCGCTGATGGTGGGCGGCAGCCTGCATCTGGCCAGGCCGCGCTTCGAGCCGGCCTCGATCCTGGCGCAGATCCGCGGCGAGGGCATCGATCACCTCAACCTGTCGCCGAGCGCCTTCCATGCGCTGATCGACGCCGATACCGGCCACGACCTCGCTCGCCTGCGCCGCGTCGTGCTCGGCGGCGAACCGATCCAGGCGGCCAAGCTCGCCGGCATCGCCGCGCCGCGGCCGGTGTTCGTCAACAGCTACGGCCCGACCGAATGCAGCGACGTGGCCGGCTGGCATGTGCTGTCGCCGGAACTGGAGACTTACCACGACGCGCCGGTGCCCTTGGGCAAGCCGATTCCTCATGCGCGGATTCATCTGCTCGACGCGCACGGCCGGCTGGTGCCGCTGGGCGTGCCCGGCGAACTCTGCATCGGCGGCGTGGGCGTCGCGCGCGGCTATCTCAACCGCCCCGAACTCACCGCCGAGCGCTTCGTGCGCGACCCCTTCGCCAGTGATGTCGACGCTCGCATGTATCGCACCGGCGATCTCGCCCGCTACCTGCCCGACGGCAATATCGAATACCTCGGCCGCAACGACTTCCAGGTCAAGATCCGTGGTTTCCGAATCGAGCTCGGCGAGATCGAGGCTCGGCTCGCGGAATATCCCGCCGTGCGCGAGGCGGTCGTGCTCGCACTCGGCGAAGGCGCCGACAAGCGTTTGGTCGCCTATGTCGTGGCCGAGCACGACGAGCAGTTGATCGGCGCCATCCGCGATCACCTCGCCGCGCAACTGCCCGACTACATGGTGCCCACTGCCTTCGTGCGGCTCGATGCCCTGCCGCTCAGCCCCAACGGCAAGCTCGATCGCCGCGCGCTGCCCGCGCCCGATTCGTCCGCGCTTGCTCGTCAGGCTTATGAAGCGCCCCAGGGCGAGATCGAATCCGCGCTTGCCGAGATCTGGGCCGAGTTGCTCGATGTCGAGCGTGTCGGCCGCCATGACAGTTTCTTCGCACTCGGCGGGCATTCCCTGCTCGCCGTGCGGCTGACCGAACAACTGCGCCAGCGAGGACTGGGATTGGCTGTCCGCGACCTGTTCCAGACCTCCGACCTGAGCGCGCTCGCCCAGCGCCTGGAGCAGCAACGCGGACAATCCCGCGAAATCCAGGTGCCCGACAACCTGATCACGCGCGAGACCCAAGCGATCACGCCCGAGTTGCTGCCCCTCGTCAGCCTCACCCAGCCCGAGATCGACCATCTGGTCCAGCAGGTGCCGGGCGGCGTGAGCGCCATCCAGGACATCTACGCGCTCTCCCCACTGCAGGACGGCATCCTCTTCCACCATCTGCTCGCCACCCGCGGCGACCCCTACCTGCTGATCCGCCAGGTCGCCTTCGCCTCGCGCGAGCACCTGGATCGCTATCTCGATGCCGTGCAGCAGGTGATCGCCCGGCACGACATCCTGCGCACCGCCTTCTTCTGGGAAGGCCTGTCTCGCCCCGCGCAAGTCGTGTTGCGCGAGGCGCCGCTGATCCTCACCGAACTGGAATTCGATCCCGTCGACGGCCCCGTCGCCGAGCAACTAGCCCGGCACTTCGATCCGCGCGAGCACCGCATCGACCTGGGCCAAGCCCCGCTGCTGCGCTTCGCCGCCGCCCGGAACGAGCAAGGCCGCTGGCTGCTGATCGAGCTGCTGCATCACCTGATCGGCGATCACTCCACCACGGAGATCCTGCATCGCGAGGTGCAGGCCATCCTGGCGCAACGCACCGCCCAGTTGCCGTCGCCGCAACCGTTCCGCAACCTCGTGGCGCAGGCGCACCTCGGCGTGAGTCGGCAGGAGCACGAAACGTTCTTCCGCGCCATGCTGGCCGATGTCGAGGAACCCACCTTGCCGTTCGGCCTTACCGAGGTGCATCTCGACGGCTCGCGCGTCATCGAAGCCCATCGCATGCTGCCGCAGGCGCTGAACGACCGCCTGCGCGCGCAGGCACGGCGCCTGGGCGTGAGCCTGGCGAGCCTGTGCCACCTGGCCTGGGCGCAAGTGCTCGCTCGGGCCAGCGGACAGGATCGCGTCGTGTTCGGCACCGTCATGTTCGGGCGCATGCAGGGAGGCGCGGGCGCCGACCAGGCCATGGGCCTGTTCATCAACACCCTGCCCCTGCGCATGGACCTGGGCGAGACCGGCGTGGAGCAGGCGGTGCGCCACACGCATACGCTGCTGGCCAGCCTGATCGATCACGAACACGCCTCGCTCGCGCTCGCGCAGCAATGCAGCGGCGTGCCCGCCGGCTCGCCCCTGTTCAGCGCGCTGCTGAACTACCGTCACAACGTGGTGGCCGTCGATCAGGAAAACGCCGATTCCGGCATCGAGTTCCTCCATGCGGAGGAACGTACCAACTACCCCCTCACGCTCTCGGTGGAGGACTTCGGCGACAGCCTGGGCCTGACCGCCCAGGTGGTCGACACGCTCGATGCCGCGCGCGTGAACGCCTACCTCGCGCAAGCCCTGGCGAGCCTGGCCGACGCGCTCGACGAGACGCCGGCGCTGCCGGTCCGGCAACTGGAGATCCTGCCGCCCGAGGAACGCGCGCTGTTGCTGAACAACTGGAACGAAGCGGCGCGGCGCTTTGCGTCGGATCGGTGTTCGCACCAGCAGTTCGAGCGGCAGGCCGAGCGCACGCCCGATGCCGTCGCGCTCGTCTTCGAGGAGCAAACGCTCAGCTATGCCCAGCTCAACGCCCGGGCCAACCGGCTCGCGCACGAACTGATCGCGCTCGGCGTGCAGCCCGACACGCGCGTCGCCCTCAGCGTGGAGCGATCGCCGGCGATCGTCGTCGGCCTGCTCGCCATCCTCAAGGCCGGCGGCGCCTATGTGCCGCTCGACCCGGTATATCCCGGCGAGCGGCTGGCCCACATCCTCGCCGATGCCGATCCCGCCATCGTGCTCGCCGATGCGGCCGGTCGTGCCGCCCTCGGCGAGGCCGCGCTGGCCAGGCGTCATGTGCTCGACCCCAATGCGCTGCCCGAACGCCCGGCCGGCAACCCGAGCGTGCCCGGCCTCGCTTCGCATCACCTCGCCTATGTGATCTACACCTCCGGCTCCACCGGCAAGCCCAAGGGCGTGATGGTCGAGCATCGCCAGGTGGAACGCCTGTTCGAAGCCACCGCGCACTGGTATCGCTTCGACGAGCGGGACGTCTGGTGCCTGTTCCACTCGTTCGCCTTCGACTTCTCGGTCTGGGAAATCTGGGGGGCATTGCGCCACGGCGGCACCCTGCTCATCGTGCCGCACCCGGTCGCGCGCTCGCCCGAAGCCTTCCATCGACTGGTCTGCCGGCATGGCGTCACCGTACTCAACCAGACCCCCAGCGCCTTCAAGACCTTCATCGCCGCCGCACGGCAGAACCCCTTGCCGGACCGGCTGCGCTACGTGGTCTTCGGCGGCGAAGCACTCGAACCCAGCATCCTGCAGAGCTGGTACGCCGGGCGCGACGCGAACCCGCCCCAGTTGGTCAATATGTACGGCATCACCGAGACCACCGTGCACGTCACCTATCGCGCGCTCGGCCCGAGCGACGCCCAGCAGGGCGGCAGCCCGATCGGGCGGCCGATTCCCGACCTGAGGCTCTACCTGCTCGACGCGCATCGCCAGCCGGTGCCGCTGGGCGCGGTCGGCGAGCTGCATATCGGCGGCGACGGCGTCGCGCGCGGCTATCTCAACCGCCCCGAACTCAATGCCGAGCGTTTCCTCGACGATCCCTTCGTCGAGCAGGCCGATGCCCGCATGTATCGCACCGGCGACCTCGCGCGCTACCTGCCCGACGGCAGCCTGGTGTTCCTCGGCCGCAACGATCACCAGGTCAAGATCCGCGGCTTCCGCATCGAGCTCGGCGAAATCGAGGCGCGCCTGGCCGCGCATCCGGCCGTGCGCGAGGCGGTGGTGCTCGCGCTCGGCGAGGCGGCCGACAAGCGCCTGGTCGCCTACGTGGTGGCCGGACACGACCCGCTGCTGGCCGGCGCGCTGCGCGATCACCTCGCGGCGCAACTGCCCGACTACATGGTGCCCGCTGCCTTCGTGCGGCTCGACGCGCTGCCCCTGACGCCCAATGGCAAGCTCGACAGCCGCGCGCTGCCGGCGCCGGACCAGGCCGCGCTGGCCAGCCAGGCCTACGAGGCGCCCGAGGGCGAGACCGAATGCGCGCTGGCCGCGATCTGGGCCGAGCTGCTGGAAGTGGAACGCGTCGGCCGCCACGACAGCTTCTTCGCGCTCGGCGGCCACTCGCTGCTCGCCGTGCGCCTGATCGAGGAACTGCGCAAGGCCTTCGGCGTGAAATTCCACCTGGCGACGCTGTACCAGCAACCCCTGCTCGCGCAACTGGCGGACGCCTTGATCTCCTTGCAGATCGCTCAATACGCGGACGGAGACATCGAGGATCTGGAACAGGAACTCGGCTCGCTGTCCGACGACGACTTACTGAAGATTTTATCGGCGGGTACCTAAATGAATAATCTGACGGATAACTCCAATCGGCTCAAACGCGAAGCCCTGCTCAAGATTCTTCAGCAACGCAACACCCGCCAGCCCGAGCCGGTCGAACCCGAGCTGCGTGCCCGAAGCGATCGGCAAGCCGAGCTGCCGCTGTCGTTCGCCCAGCAGCGGCTGTGGTTCCTGGCCCAGCTCGACGGCGTCAGCGCCACCTACCACATCCCGCTGGCGCTGCGCCTGCGAGGCCGGCTCGATCAAGCAGCATGGCAGCGCGCGCTCGACACCCTGCTCGATCGTCACGAGGCGCTGCGCTCGACCTTCGTGGCGATCGGCGGCCAGCCGCAGGTGCGGCTGCTGCCGGTGGGCACCGCCCTGCCCATCACGCGTCACGATCTGCGTGACGTGCCCGACGCGCAGCAGCAGTTGCAGCGCATCGGCACGCAGGAGGCCCATGCCCCCTTCGATCTCGAACGCGGCCCGCTGATCCGCGGCTGCCTGATCCGCCTGGCCGAGGACGAACATGCGTTCCTGCTGACCCAGCATCACATCGTGGCCGACGGCTGGTCCTTCGAGGTCCTGCTGCGCGAATTGCAGGCGCTCTATGGCGCTTATCTCGATGGCTTGCCCGATCCGCTCGCGCCGCTGGCCATCCAGTATCCCGACTATGCCGCCTGGCAACGCCAGTGGCTCACGGGCGAACGCCTGCAGGCACAGGTCGACTACTGGCGCGGCACGCTCGCCGATGCGCCGGTCCTGCTCGAGCTGCCCACCGATCGGCCTCGTCCCGCGCAGCAGTCGTTCGCCGGTGCTCACGTGCCGGTGCGCTTCGACGCCGAGCTCACGCAGGCGCTCAGGCGCCTGGCGCAAACCCATGGCGTGACGCTGTTCATGACCGTGATGGCCGCCTGGGCCGTCGTGCTCGCGCGTCTGTCGGGCCAGCAGGACCTGGTGATCGGCACCCCCAGCGCGAACCGCAACCGCCGCGAAATCGCGCCGCTGATCGGCTTCTTCGTCAACACGCTGGCGCTGCGCCTGGATCTGTCCGGCGCGCCCGACACCGCCACCCTGCTCGCGCGCGTGCGCCAGGCCGCCTTGGCCGCGCAGGATCACCAGGACCTGCCCTTCGAGCAGGTCGTCGAGATCGTCAACCCGCCCCGCAGCCTGGGATATACGCCGCTGTTCCAGGCGATGTTCGCCTGGCAGTCCCGACAAGGGCAGTCGCTGCCGCTGCCGGGCGTGGACGTCACGCCGCTGCCGCTGGCCTACGATTCGGCCAAGTTCGACCTGGAGCTGTCGCTCGAGGAGAACGGCGAGGAGATCGCCGGCGCGCTCAGCTACGCGACGGCGCTGTACGATCCGGCCACCATGGAACGGCATGTCGCCTACCTGGGAGCGGTGCTGCTCGCCATGACGCGGAACGACGCGCGATCCGTGCACCGGCTGCCGCTGCTCGCCGAGGCCGAGCGCGACCAGTTGCTGTATCGATGGAACGACACCGATACGGCGTTCCCGCGGGAACGCTGCATCGCCTCGCTGTTCGAGGCGCAGGCGCTAGACACGCCCGATGCGATCGCGGTGGCGTTCGACCACGACACGCTCACCTATGCCGCACTCAATACCCGGGCCAACCGGCTTGCCCATCATCTGCTCGATCTCGGCGTGGGCCCCGACGTCCGAGTCGCCTTGTGCGTCGAACGCAGCCTCGACCTGGTGGTCGGCGCGCTCGCCATCCTCAAGGCCGGCGGCGCCTACGTGCCGCTCGACCCCGGTTATCCCGCCGAGCGCCTGCAGTTCATGCTCGAGGACAGCGAACCGGTCGCGCTGCTGACACAGCGCCGCCTGCAAGCTTCGATCGCCGGCAGCGCCGCCATCCCGGTGGTGCTGCTCGACGATCCCGAAGCCGCCTGGCACGACCTCGACGCCGCCAACCCCGACGCGGCGGCGCAGGGCCTCACCGCGCGGCACCTCGCCTATGTGGTCTATACCTCGGGCTCGACCGGCACGCCGAAGGGCGTGATGGTCCCGCACCACGGCGTGGTCAGGCTGGTGCGCGACACCAATTATTTCCAGGTGCAGCCGGACGCCGCCTTCGCGCTCGCCTCCAACACGTCCTTCGACGCGGCCACCTTCGAGATCTGGGCTCCCTTGCTGAACGGCGCGCGCATCGAGGTGATCCGGCAGGAAACCCTGCTCTCGCCTGCCGCGCTGGCCGCGAAGCTCAAGCAGAGCAAGGTCACCGCCCTGTTCCTGACCACCGCGTTGTTCAACCAGATCGCGCGCGAGCCGGTCGATGCCTTCAGCGAACTGCATTACCTGATGTTCGGCGGCGAAGCGGTGGATCCGCAATGCGTCGCCCAGGTGCTGCGGCGCGGCAAGCCGCGGCACCTGCTGCATGTCTACGGCCCCACCGAAACCGTGACCTTCGCCAGCTGGTACGAGGTCGACCGCGTCGAGCCGGGCGAGAACGTCCCGATCGGCCGGCCAATCTCGAACACCCGCTTCTACGTTCTCGACGAACACGGCGAGCCGGTTCCGATCGGCGCGCCGGGCGAGCTGTATATCGGCGGGGCCGGCGTGGTGCGCGGCTACCTGAACCGGCCCGAACTCAGCGCCGAGCGCTTCGTCGACGACCCCTACGCCGCCCAGGCCGGTGCCCGCCTGTATCGCACCGGCGATCTCGTGCGCTATCGGCCCGACGGCAATCTCGAGTTCATCGGCCGCAACGACTTCCAGGTCAAGATCCGGGGCTTTCGCATCGAGCTCGGCGAAATCGAGGCCCGGATCATGGCTCGGCCCGAGATCCGCAGCGCCGTGGTCATCGCGCGCGAGGACCAGCCCGGCAACAAGCGCGTGGTCGCCTACTGCGTGCCGGAGGATGGCCTCGACGCGCCCCTCGACGTCGAGGCGCTGCACACGCACCTGCTCGCCACCATGCCGGCCTACATGGTGCCGGCCGCCTATGTGAGCCTCGACGCCCTGCCGCTGACGCCCAACGGCAAGCTCGACCGCCGCGCGCTGCCCGTGCCGGATTCGTCCGCGCTCGCCCGTCAGGCTTATGAAGCGCCCCAAGGCGAGATCGAATCCGCGCTCGCCGAAATCTGGGCCGAGCTGCTCGGCGTCGAGCGCGTCGGCCGCCACGATGGTTTCTTCTCGCTCGGCGGGCATTCCCTGCTCGCCGTGCGGCTGATCAGCCGCATCGCCGCGCTCGGCACCGAGCTGCCTCTCGCCAGCCTGTTCGCCTCGCCCACGCTCGCCGGCCTGGCCACGATCATTGCCGACCGGCTGGAGCAGGGCGCCGCCGCGCTGCCGCCCATCACGCCGATTTCGCGCGACGGCGAGCTGCCGCTCTCCTTCGCCCAGCAGCGGCTGTGGTTCCTGGCCCAGCTGGACGGCGTCAGCGCCACCTATCACATCCCGCTGGCGCTGCGCCTGCAAGGCAGGCTCGATCAAGCAGCATGGCAGCGCGCGCTCGACACCCTGCTCGATCGTCACGAGGCGCTGCGCTCGGTATTCGTCGCGGTCCAGGGCCAGCCGCAGGTGCGGCTGCTGCCGGTCGGCACCGCCTTGCCCGTCACGCATCACGACCTGCGCGATGCGCCCGACGCGCAGCAGCAGTTGCAGGCCATCAGCGCCCAGGAGGCGCATGCGCCCTTCGACCTGGAGCACGGCCCGCTGATCCGCGCTCGCCTGGTCCGCCTGAGCGAGGACGAACATGCGTTCCTGCTGACCCAGCATCACATCGTCTCGGACGGCTGGTCCTTCGACGTCCTGTTCAGCGAACTGCAGGCGCTCTATCGGGCCTGCCTGGATGGCCGGCCCGATCCGCTCGCGCCGCTGGCGGTCCAGTACCCCGACTACGCGGCCTGGCATCGACAACTGCTGTCGGGCGAGCGCCTGCAGGCCCAGGGCGAGTATTGGCGCGACACGCTCGCCGATGCGCCGGTCCGGCTCGACCTGCCCACCGACCATCCCCGTCCCGCGCAGCAGTCGTTCGCCGGCGCCCATGCACCGCTGCAACTGGATGCCGGGCTCACCGCGGCGCTGCGCCGCCTGTCGCAAGCGCATGGCGTGACGCTGTTCATGACCGTGATGGCCGCCTGGGCCGCCGTGCTCGCGCGTCTGTCGGGCCAGCAGGACATCGTGATCGGCACGCCCAGCGCGAATCGCAATCGCCAGGAGGTCGAGCCGCTGATCGGTTTCTTCGTCAACACGCTGGCGCTGCGCCTGGATCTGTCCGGCACGCCCGACGCCGCCGCCTTGCTCGCGCGCGTGCGTCAGGCGGCGCTGGCCGCGCAGGATCACCAGGACCTGCCCTTCGAGCAGGTCGTCGAGATCGTCAACCCGTCCCGCAACCTGAATCACACGCCGCTGTTCCAGGTGATGTTCAGTTGGCAGACCCGGCAGGCTTCGTCGGCTTCCCTGCAACTGCCGGACCTCGACGTGAGCCCGCTGCCGCTGTCCTACGACACCGTCAAGTTCGACCTGGAACTGGCGCTGGAGGAGAACGGCGAGGCGATCGCCGGTGTGCTCGGTTATTCGACGGCATTGTTCGAGCGCGCCACGATCGAACGGCATCTCGCTTACCTGGAGGCCATGCTGCGGGCGATGGCCCGGGACGAGACGCAGGCGCTCGATCATGTCGACATCCTGCCGCCCGAGGAGCGCGCGCTGCTGCTGGGCAATGGAAATGCGACGCAGGCGGACTATCCCGAGCCGCCTTGCATTCATCGGCAATTCGAACAGCAGGTCGAGCGCAAGCCCGACGCCGTCGCCCTGGTCTTCGAGGAGCAAACGCTCAGCTATGTCCAGCTCAACGAGCAGGCCAACCGGCTCGCGCACGAGCTGATCGCCCTCGGCGTGCAACCCGATTCCCGCGTGGCCGTCTGCGTCGAGCGATCTCCCGCCCTGGTCGTCGGCCTGCTCGCCGTCCTCAAGGCCGGTGGCGCCTACCTTCCGCTCGACCCCGCCTATCCCGGCGAGCATCCGGCCCAGATCCTCGCCGATGCCGATCCGGCCATCGTGCTCGCCGATGCCGCCGGTCGCGCCGCCCTCGGCGAGGCCGCGCTCGCCGGGCGTCGTCTGCTCGACCCGAGCGTGCTGCTGCCCGAGCGCCCGGCGACCAACCCGGTCGTGCCCGGTCTCGCCTCGCAACACCTCGCCTATGTGGTCTACACCTCCGGCTCCACCGGCAAGCCCAAGGGCGTGATGGTCGAGCACCGACAGGTGGCGAGCTTGCTCGAAGCCGCCGCGGCCCCGTATCGCCTCGATGCCGAGGACGTCTGGTGCCTGTTCCACTCGCCGGCGTCGGACCTCTCGGTCTGGGAAACCTGGGGCGCATTGTGCGGCGGCGCAAGGCTGGTCATCGCCTCGCATCAGGTCGCGGGCACGCCCGAGGCCCTCCATCGACTGATCTGCCGGCATGGCGTCACCGTGCTCGGTCAATCCCCCGGCGCCTTCACCGCGTTGGCCGCCGCGGCCGGGCAGAGCCCGCTACGCGATCGCCTGCGCTACGTGGTCCTCGGCAGGGACGCGCTCGACGCCGCCGTCCTGCCGCGCTGGCATGCCGAGCACGACGAGGCCCTGCCCCGGCTGATCAACATGTACGGTGCCACGGAGACCACCGTGCACGCGACGCATCACGCCCTCGGGCCGCAGGACGCGCGACGGGGCGGCAACCCGATCGGGCGTCCCATCGCGGGCCGCAAGCTCTACCTGCTCGACGCGCATCGCCAGCCCGTGCCGCTGGGTGCCGTGGGCGAACTGTATGTGGGCGGCGACGGCGTCGCGCGCGCCTACCTGAACCGCCCCGAACTCAGCGCCGAGCGTTTCCTCGACGATCCGTTCGCCGGCCGCGCCAACGCCCGCATGTACCGCAGCGGCGATCTCGCGCGCTACCTGCCCGACGGCAATCTCGTACTCCTCGGCCGCCTTGATCAACAGCTCGCAATTCGCGGTGTTCGCGTCGAGCCGGCACGGATCGAGGCGCATCTGCTCGCGCATCCCGCTGTCCGCGAAGCCGTGGTGCTGATGCGCGACGAGGCCGCGGACCCGCGCCTGGTCGCCTACGTGGTGGCCGAGCCCGACGAGCAGTTGATCGACGTGCTGCGCGAGCAGCTCGCCGCCCGGCTGCCCGACTACATGGTGCCTGCCGCCTTCGTGCGGCTCGACGCCCTGCCGCTGACCCACAACGGCAAACTCGACCGCTGCGCGCTGCCGCTGGAGCAACCCGCGCCCGCGTCCCGGGCCTACGAGGCCCCCGAGGGCGAGACCGAATGCACGCTCGCCGCGGTCTGGGCCGAGCTGCTCGGCATCGAGCGCATCGGCCGTCACGACAGCTTCTTCGTGCTGGGCGGCTTCTCGCTGATGGCCGTGCGAATGATCGTCAAGCTCCGCCAGAAGGGCCTGGAACTGGCGATTCGAGACCTGTTCCAGACGCCCGTCCTGAGCGTACTGGCCCAACGCCTGGATCAGCAGCGCAGCAACCGGGACCGGGAGATCGAGATCCCGGCCAACCGGATCACGCCCGACACTCGCGCGATCACGCCCGAGCTGTTGCCGCTCATCAGCCTCACCCAGCCCGAGATCGACCATCTGGTCCAGCAGGTGCCCGGCGGCGTGAGCGCCATCCAGGATATCTACGCGCTCTCCCCGTTGCAGGACGGCATCCTCTTCCACCATCTGCTGGCCACCCGCGGCGACCCCTACCTGGTGATCCAGCAGGCGGCCTTCGCTTCGCGCGAGCACCTGGATCGCTACCTCGATGCCGTGCAACAGGTGGTGGCTCGCCACGACGTGCTGCGCACGGCCTTCGTCTGGGAGGGCCTGTCCAACCCGGCACAGGTGGTGTGGCGCGACGCGCCGCTCACGCTCGCCGAGCTGAGCCTGGACCCCGCCGACGGGCCTGTCGCCGAGCAACTGGCCCGGCGCTTCGACCCGCGCGAGCATCGCATCGACCTGGGCCAGGCCCCGCTGCTGCGCTTCGCCACCGCCCGCGACGAGCAGGGCCGCTGGCTGCTGGTCGAGCTGCTGCATCACGTGATCGGCGATCACTCCACCATGGAGATCCTGCATCGCGAGGTGCAGGCCATACTCGCTGGCCAGGCCGCGCAACTACCGCCGGCCCAGCCGTTCCGCAACGCGATCGCGCAGGCTCGCCTGGGCAAGAGCCAGCAGGAGCATGAATCCTTCTTCCGCACCATGCTGGCCGACGTGGACGAACCCACGCTGCCCTTCGGCCTCACCGAGGTGCATCTCGACGGCTCGCAGGTCAGGGAATCGCAGCGCATGCTGCCGCAGGCACTGAACGACCAGTTGCGCGCTCAGGCGCGGCGCCTGGGCGTGAGCCTGGCGAGCCTCTGCCACCTGGCCTGGGCGCAGGTGCTCGCCCGCGCCAGCGGGCAGGACCGCGTCGTGTTCGGCACCGTGCTGTTCGGCCGGATGCAGGGCGGCGCGGGCACCGACCAGGCCATGGGCCTGTTCATCAACACCCTGCCCCTGCGCATGGACCTGGACGACACCCAGGTGGAGCAGGCAGCCCGTCGCATGCATACGCTGCTGGCCGGCCTGATCGACCACGAGCACGCCTCGCTCGCGCTGGCCCAGCAATGCAGCGGCATCGCTCCCGGCTCGCCGCTGTTCAGCTCGCTGCTGAACTATCGCCACAACGTGATCGCGGCCGAACCGGAAAACGTCGATGCCGGATTCGAATTCCTGCATGCGCAGGAGCGAACCAACTATCCGCTCACGCTTGCCGTGGAGGATTTCGGCAGCTCGCTGGGCATGACCGTCCAGGTGGTCGACTCGCTCGACGTCGATCGCGTCGCCGCCTACTTCGCCCAGGCGCTGGACAGTCTCGCGACCGCGCTGGACCGAACGCCGACGATGCCGGTCCGGCAGCTGGACATCCTGCCGCCCGAAGAGCGCGCCTTGCTGCATGAGTGGAACGCCACCAGCACGCCCTATCCCGAGGACGTCTGTCTTCACCAGCAATTCGAGCAGCAGGTCGAGCGCACGCCCGACGCCGTCGCCCTCGTCTTCGAGGAGCAAACCCTCAGCTATGCCCAGCTCAACGAGCGCGCCAACCAGCTCGCGCACGAGCTCATCGCCCTCGGCGTGCAACCCGATTCCCGCGTCGGCATCTGCCTCCAACGCTCCAGCGCCATGGTCGTCGGACTGCTCGCCATCCTCAAGGCCGGCGGCGCCTACGTCCCCCTCGACCCCGCCTATCCCGGCGAGCGACTCGCTCACATCCTCATCGATGCCGATCCCGGCATCGTGCTCCTCGACGACGCCGGCCGTGCCGCCCTCGGCCAGGACGCGCTCGACGGGCGTCATGGGCTCGACCCCGACGCGCCGCTGCCCGAGCGCCCCACGAGCAACCCCGTCGTGCCGGGCCTGACTTCTCGACACCTCGCCTACGTCATCTACACCTCAGGCTCCACCGGCAAGCCCAAAGGCGCACAGAACGAGCATCGCGCGCTCGTCAATCGCCTCGACTGGATGCAGCGCGCCTACGCTCTCGACGCCTCCGATCGCGTCCTGCAGAAGACCCCCTTCGGCTTCGACGTTTCCGTCTGGGAATTCTTCTGGACCCTGCTCAACGGCGCCACCCTCGTCGTCGCCGCCCCCGGCATACAGGGCGACCCCGAAGCCCTGATCGCGCTCATCGGCCGCCAGCGCATCACCACCGCCCACTTCGTCCCCTCGATGCTCAATATCTTCCTGGGCACCGAGGGGGTCCAGGCTTGCACCTCCCTGCAGCGGCTCGTCTGCAGCGGCGAGGCCCTGCCCGTTTCCGCGATCCGGCGCTGCCAGGCCTTGCTGCCCGCCGCGCGGATCCACAATCTCTACGGGCCGACCGAGGCCGCGATCGACGTGACCGCCTGGACCTGCCCGCCCGACTATGCCGGCTCGACGGTCCCCATCGGCCGCCCGATCGCCAATACGCAGATCTACCTGCTCGACGAGCACGGGCAGCCCGTGCCGCTAGGCGCGGTCGGCGAGCTGCATATCGGCGGCGTGGGCGTCGCGCGCGGCTATCTCAACCGGCCCGAACTCACCGCCGAGCGCTTCGTGCGTGATCCCTTCGCCAGTGATGCCGACGCGCGCATGTATCGCACCGGCGATCTCGCCCGTTACCTGCCCGACGGCAATATCGAGTACCTCGGCCGCAACGACTTCCAGGTCAAGATCCGCGGCTTCCGAATCGAGCTCGGCGAGATCGAGGCTCGGCTCGCGGAATATCCCGCCGTGCGCGAGGCGGTCGTGCTCGCGATCGGCGACGGCGCCGACAAGCGTCTGGTCGCCTATGTGGTGGCCGAGCATGACGAGCAGTTGATCGGCGCGATCCGCGATCACCTCGCCGCGCAACTGCCCGACTACATGGTGCCCACTGCCTTCGTGCGACTCGACGCCCTGCCGCTCAGCCCCAACGGCAAGCTCGATCGCCGCGCGCTGCCCGCGCCCGATTCGTCCGCGCTCGCTCGTCAGGCTTATGAAGCGCCTCAAGGCGAGCTCGAATGTGCGCTTGCCGAGATCTGGGCCGAGTTGCTCGGCGTCGAGCGTGTCGGCCGCCATGACAGTTTCTTCGCACTCGGCGGGCATTCCCTGCTCGCCGTCCGGCTGGTCGGCCGCATCGCCGCGCTCGGCACCGAGTTGCCTCTCGCCAAGCTGTTCGCTTCGCCCACACTCGCCGGCCTGGCTGCGCTCATTACCAACCGCCTGGACCAGGGTGCCGCCGCTTTGCCGCCCATCACGCCGGTCTCGCGCGATGGCGAGTTGCCGCTCTCGTTCGCCCAACAGCGACTGTGGTTCCTGGCCCAACTCGATGGCGTCAGCGCCACTTATCACATCCCGCTGGCGCTGCGCCTGCAAGGCCGGCTCGACACGGCAGCATGGCAGCGCGCGCTCGACACGCTGCTCGATCGTCACGAGGCGCTGCGCTCGACCTTCGTCACGGTCCAGGGCCAGCCGCAAGTGCGGCTGCTGCCGGTGGGCACCGCCTTGCCCGTCACGCATCACGACCTGCGCGATGCACCCGACGCGCAGCAGCTGTTGCAGGCCATCAGTGCCCAGGAAGCTCATGCGCCCTTCGACCTCGAACAGGGCCCGCTGATCCGCGCCCGCCTGATCCGCTTGAGCGAGGACGAACACGCGTTCCTGCTGACCCAGCATCACATCGTCTCGGACGGCTGGTCCTTCGAAGTCCTGCTACGCGAGCTGCAGGCCCTCTATGGCGCTTATCTCGATGGCTTGCCCGATCCGCTTGCGCCGCTGGCCATCCAGTATCCCGACTATGCCGCCTGGCAGCGCCAGTGGCTGACGGGCGAACGCTTGCAGGCCCAGGGCGAGTATTGGCGCCAAACGCTCGCCGATGCACCGACGCTGCTCGACCTGCCCACCGACCACCCCCGTCCCGCGCAGCAATCCTTCGTCGGCGCCCATGTGCCGATGCGCCTCGATGCCGAACTCACGCAGGCGCTCAGGCGCCTCGCGCAAGCGCACGGTGCCACGCTGTTCATGACCGTGATGGCCGCCTGGGCCGCCGTGCTCGCGCGGCTGTCGGGCCAGCACGACATCGTGATCGGCACCCCCAGCGCGAATCGAAATCGGCAGGAGGTCGAGCCGCTGATCGGTTTCTTCGTCAACACGCTGGCGCTGCGCCTCGATCTGTCCGGCACGCCCGATGCCGCCGCCTTGCTCGCGCGCGTGCGTCATGCCGCGCTGGCCGCGCAGGATCACCAGGACCTGCCTTTCGAGCAGATCGTCGAGATCGTCAACCCGCCGCGCAACCTGGAGCATGCGCCGCTGTTCCAGGTGATGTTCAGCTGGCAGTCCCAACAAGGCACGTCATTGCCGCTGCCCGAGCTGGAAGTCACGGCGCTGCCGCCGGCTTACGACACGGTGAAGTTCGATCTGGAACTGGCGCTCGAGGAGAACGGCGACGAGATTTTCGGCACCCTGAGCTATTCGACGGCCTTGTTCGACAGGGCCACCATCGAACGGCAGGCGGGTTACCTGCGGGCCATGCTGCGAGCGATGTCGCGGGACGAAACGCAGGCGGTCGATCATGTCGACATCCTGCCGCCCGAAGAACGCAAGCTGCTGCTGGTCGACTGGAATGCGACGCAGGCGGACTATCCCGAGCAGCATTGCATTCACCAGTCGTTCGAGCAGCAGGTCGAGCGCACGCCCGACGCCGTCGCCCTCGTCTTCGAGGATCAAACGCTCAGTTATGCCCAGCTCAACGCTCGCGCCAACCAGCTCGCGCACGAGCTCATCGCCCTCGGCGTGCAGCCCGATTCGCGCGTGGCCATCTGCGTCGAGCGTTCGAGCGCCATGCTCGTCGGTCTGCTCGCCATTCTCAAGGCCGGTGGCGCCTATGTCCCGCTCGACCCCGCCTATCCCGGCGAGCGACTCGCTCACATCCTCATCGATGCCGATCCCGGCATCGTGCTCCTCGACGACGCCGGCCGGGCCGCCCTCGGCCAGGACGCGCTCGACGGGCGCTGCCTGCTCGATCCCAACGCGTTGCCTGATCGCCCCACGACGAACCCCGTCGTACCCGGCCTCACTTCGCGACACCTCGCCTACGTCATCTACACCTCAGGCTCCACCGGCAAGCCCAAGGGTGTCATGGTCGAGCACCGGCAGGTCCTCAACTTCCTGAGCGCCATGGCTACCGCGCCCGGCATCCACTCGGGGGATCGCCTGCTGGCCATCACCAGCATGTCCTTCGATATCGCCGCGCTCGAGCTCTATCTGCCTCTCGGCAAGGGCGCCACCGTCGTGCTCGCCGCGCGCCGCGACGTCATGGACCCGCTCGCCCTGCACGACCTGATCGTCCGGCAGCGCATCTCCATGCTGCAGGCCACGCCCGCCATCTGGCGCACCCTGCTCGCGCAACCGGACATCAAGCTGCCCCTGGTCGCCCTCTGCGGCGGCGAGGCGCTGCAAGCAGACCTGTCCCTCCGCCTGCAGGCCGCCACGCATCAAGTCTGGAATCTCTACGGGCCCACCGAGACGGCGATCTGGTCCACCGTCCTGCCCGTGCGGGACGACCCGGCCAGGAAGTTGCCCGCCTCGGCCATCGGCCGGCCGATCGCCAATACGCAGATCTACCTGCTCGACGAGCACGGGCAGCCCGTGCCGACGGGCGCGGTCGGCGAGCTGCATATCGGCGGCGACGGCGTCGCGCGCGGTTATCTCAACCGCCCCGAACTCACCGCCGAACGCTTCGTGCGCGATCCCTTCGCCGGTGATGTCGAAGCGCGCATGTATCGCACCGGCGATCTCGCCCGTTACCTGCCCGACGGCAATATCGAATACCTCGGCCGCAATGACTTCCAGGTCAAGATCCGCGGTTTCCGGATCGAGCTCGGCGAGATCGAGGCTCGGCTGGCCAACCATCCCGCCGTGCGCGAGGCAGTCGTGCTCGCGATCGGCGAAGGCGCCGACAAGCGTCTGGTCGCCTATGTGGTGGCCGAGCACGACGAGCAATTGGTGGGCGCGCTGCGCAGCCATCTCGCCGCGCAACTGCCGGACTACATGGTGCCGGCCGCCTTCGTGCGGCTCGACGCCCTGCCCTTGACGCCCAACGGCAAGGTCGACCGACGCGCGCTGCCCGCGCCGGATCAATCCGCGCTCGCGCGTCAGGCTTATGAAGCGCCCCAAGGCGAGATCGAATCCGCGCTCGCCGAAATCTGGGCCGAACTGCTCGGTGTCGAGCGTGTCGGCCGCCACGACAGCTTCTTCGCACTCGGCGGGCACTCCCTGCTCGCCGTGCGGCTGGTTGGCCGCATCGCCGCGCTCGGCACCGAGTTGCCTCTCGCCAAGCTGTTCGCCTCGCCCACGCTCGCCGGCCTGGCTGCGATCATTACCGACCGACTGGACCAGGGCGCCGCCGCGCTGCCGCCCATCACGCCGGTCTCACGCGATGGCGAGTTGCCGCTCTCCTTCGCCCAGCAGCGACTGTGGTTCCTGGCCCAGCTCGACGGCGTCAGCGCCACTTATCACATCCCGCTGGCGCTGCGCCTGCAAGGCCGACTCGACGCGGCAGCATGGCAGCGCGCGCTCGACACGCTGCTCGATCGCCACGAGGCGCTGCGCTCGACCTTCGTCACGGTCCAGGGCCAGCCGCAAGTGCGGCTGCTGCCGATCGGCACCGCCTTGCCCGTCACGCATCACGACTTGCGCGGCACGCCCGACGCGCAGCAGCAGTTGCAGGCCATCAGTGCCCAGGAAGCTCATGCGCCCTTCGATCTCGAACAGGGCCCGCTGATCCGCGCCCGCGTGATCCGCTTGAGCGAGGATGAACACGCGTTCCTGCTGACCCAACATCACATCGTCTCCGATGCATGGTCCTTCGAGGTCCTGCTCGGCGAGCTGCAGGCCCTCTATGGCGCTTATCTCGATGGCTTGCCCGATCCGCTCGCGCCGCTGGCCATTCAATACCCCGACTACGCCGCCTGGCAGCGCCAGTGGCTCACGGGCGAACGCCTGCAGGCCCAAGGCGAGTATTGGCGCCAGACGCTCGCCGATGCGCCGGCCCTGATCGACCTGCCCACCGACCACCCCCGCCCCGCGCAGCAGTCGTTTGCCGGTGCTCACGTGCCGGTGCGCCTGGACGCCGAGCTCACGCAGGCGCTCAGGCGCCTCGCGCAAGCCCATGGCGTGACGCTGTTCATGACCGTGATGGCCGCCTGGGCCGCCGTGCTCGCGCGACTGTCCGGCCAGCAGGACATCGTGATCGGCACGCCCAGCGCGAACCGAAATCGGCAGGAGGTCGAGCCGCTGATCGGCTTCTTCGTCAACACGCTGGCACTGCGCCTCGATCTGTCCGGCACGCCCGATGCCGCCGCCTTGCTCGCGCGCGTGCGTCACGCCGCGCTTGCCGCGCAGGACCACCAGGACCTGCCCTTCGAGCAGGTCGTCGAAGTCGTCAATCCGCCGCGCAACCTGGAACACTCGCCGCTGTTCCAGGTGATGCTTAGTTGGCAGTTCCGGCAAGGCACGTCGTTGCAGTTGCCCGAACTCGAGGTGGCACCGTTGCCGCCGAGCCAAGACACGGTCAAGTTCGACCTGGAACTGGCATTCGAAGAGAGCGACGACGGAATCGCCGGTGTGCTCGGCTATTCGACGGCACTGTTCGAGCGGGCCACGATCGAACGGCATCTCGCTTACCTGCAGGCCATGCTGCGAGCGATGGCCCGGGATGAAACGCAGGCGGTCGATCATGTCGACATCCTGCCGCCCGAAGAACGCAAGCTGCTGCTGAGCGACTGGAATGCGACGCAAGCGGACTACCCCGAACAGCATTGCATTCACCAGTCGTTCGAGCAGCAGGTCGAGCGCACGCCCGACGCCGTCGCGCTCGTCTTCGAGGAGCAAACGCTCAGCTATGCCCAGCTCAACGAGCGGGCCAACCAGCTCGCACACGAGCTGATCGCCCTCGGCGTGCAGCCCGATTCCCGCGTGGCCATCTGCGTCGAGCGTTCGAGCGCCATGCTCGTCGGCCTGCTCGCCATCCTCAAGGCCGGCGGCGCCTATGTCCCGCTCGACCCTGCCTATCCCGGCGAGCGACTCGCTCACATCCTCATCGATGCCGATCCCGGCATCGTGCTCGTCGACACCGCCGGCCGTGCCGCCCTCGGCCAGGACGCGCTCGACGGGCGCCGCCTGCTCGATCCCAACGCATTGCCTGATCGCCCCACGACGAACCCCGTCGTACCCGGACTCACTTCGCGACACCTCGCCTACGTCATCTACACCTCAGGCTCCACCGGCAAGCCCAAGGGCGTCATGGTCGAGCACCGGCAGGTCCTCAACTTCCTGAGCGCCATGGCCACCGCGCCCGGCATCCACTCGGGGGATCGCCTGCTGGCCATCACCAGCATGTCCTTCGATATCGCCGCGCTTGAGCTCTATCTGCCCATCGGCAAGGGCGCCACGGTCGTGCTCGCCGCGCGCCGCGACGTCATGGACCCGCTCGCCCTGCACGACCTGATCGTCCGGCAGCGCATCTCCATGCTGCAGGCCACGCCCGCCATCTGGCGCACCCTGCTCGCGCAACCGGATATCAAGCTGCCCCTGGTCGCCCTGTGCGGCGGCGAGGCGCTGCAAGCAGACCTGTCCCTTCGCCTGCAGGCCGCCACGCGTCAGGTCTGGAATCTCTACGGACCCACCGAGACGGCGATCTGGTCCACCGTCCTGCCCGTGCGGGACGACCCGGCCAGGAAGTTGCCCGCCTCGGCCATCGGCCGGCCGATCGCCAATACGCGGATCTACCTGCTCGACGAGCACGGGCAGCCCGTGCCGACGGGCGCGGTTGGCGAGCTGCATATCGGTGGCGTGGGCGTCGCGCGCGGTTATCTCAATCGCCCCGAACTCACCGCCGAACGCTTCGTGCACGATCCCTTCGCCAGTGATGCCGACGCTCGCATGTATCGCACCGGCGACCTCGCCCGCTACCTGCCCGACGGCAATATCGAATACCTCGGCCGCAACGACTTCCAGGTCAAGATCCGCGGTTTCCGGATCGAACTCGGCGAGATCGAGGCCCGGCTGGCCAACCATCCCGCCGTGCGCGAGGCAGTCGTGCTCGCGATCGGCGACGGCGCCGACAAGCGCCTGGTCGCTTATGTGGTGGCCGAGCACGACGAGCAATTAGTGGGCGCGCTGCGCAGCCATCTCGCCGCGCAACTGCCGGACTACATGGTGCCGGCCGCCTTCGTGCGGCTCGACGCCCTGCCCTTGACGCCCAACGGCAAGGTCGACCGACGCGCGCTGCCCGCGCCGGATCAATCCGCGCTCGCGCGTCAAGCTTATGAAGCGCCCCAAGGCGAGATCGAATCCGCCCTCGCCGAGATCTGGGCCGATCTGCTCGGCGTCGAGAAAGTCAGTCGTCACGACAGCTTCTTCGCACTCGGCGGACATTCCCTGCTCGCAGTACAACTGATCATTCGCATCGCCGAGCTGGGCTACCTGCTCACCCTGAACGAGGTGTTCCAGCACCCCGAACTCACCAGCCTGGCGCAGCGCATCGCGTCGGCCTCGGCTTCGACACAGGCGCTGGAAGCGGTGCCGGTTCGCGTCGGGGGCACGCAGCCGCCGATCTTCTTCCTGCCGACCGGCCTGGGAGACTACTCCTATGCCTTCTCGCTGGCTTCGCACATCGACTCGAGCTTCCCCATCTATGCGCTGCCTTGGCAATCGCTCCACGAAACACCGCTCTCGACGATCGAAGCCATGGCGAGCCGGATGATTGCGCTGATCAAGGCGGTACAGCCGAGCGGCCCCTATCGGTTCGCGGGTTATTCGTCGGGGGGGCTGGTGGCCTACGCCATCGCGCATGCGCTGCTGGAGGCGAACGAGGAAGTGTCGTTCGTGGGGCTGCTCGACGTCTCCACGCCCCAGGCGCTGGAAGCCGAGATGCCGGAATCCGCCCAACAGGTGTTCATCGAGTGGATCGAGGAGAAATACCAGACGGAGCACGAATCCGCGATCGCCGACCTGCGCGCGCGGCGCGATCGGGCCGGGCTGACGGAGCTGATCGAATCCGCCCAGCAATTCGGGCTCTATCCGCGGCATGCCTGCCTGCCCGTCGAGGTGTCGCGATGGGAGCAGATCGCCCACTACGCCCAGACGGTCAGGCACTATCGGCCGCAACCGATCGCGCGCAAGGTGCATCAGTTCCACGCGACGGAGTTGCTGGGCTCCGGCAGGACCTCGCAGGATGCGGCAAGCCGGCAAGCCGATGCCATCGATCCCGGCCTGGGATGGGACCGGATCCTGCCGGCTTCGATACTGCACCTGATTCCGGTGCCCGGCGACCATCATTCGATGGTGGTCGACATCGGGCATCGCGCGCAGTTGGGCCGGAAGTTCAACGACGTGGTGCTGGATTCGATCGACAGCCTCCACCCCAGCGACAGCCCGGCATGAGCCGGCGCCGGGCAGCGGCTTGCCCGGCGCGGGGCGCCCTGGCGCGAGCACGAGCCGGCGCCTGCCCCGGCGCGGGATGCGCCGGCGCGCGATCGAGCCGATCTGTATCGGGGAGTGGAGCGGGTGCCGCCTCGCGCGTCGTGGTCAGAAGCCACGCGGGAAACGGCCGGGGCAGCGCAGGCGGGTACTGGCGGGGTAGTTCGCGAGGCGCGCCTCACGCGAGCCTCGCCGGGAGCCGGTCGGGCGACCGGCTCCCCGTCACCATCGCCGCTCAGGCGGCGGTGACCGTCACCGACTTCGTGACGAGGTAGGGCTCGAGCGCTTCCGGGCCGCCTTCCGAGCCGTAGCCCGAATCCTTCACGCCGCCGAACGGCATTTCCGGCCAGGGCGTGGCGGGCTGGTTGATCCAAAGCATGCCGACCTCCAGACGCTGCGTCAGCAGGTGCACGTTCTTGAACGCGCGCGTGAAGGCATAACCGGCCAGGCCGTAAGGCAGGCGGTTCGCTTCGGTGATCGCGTCCTCCAGCGTGTCGAAGCCGCGGATCGCCGCGATCGGGCCGAACGGCTCGTTGTTGAACACGTCGGCCTCGAGCGGCACGTCGGTCAGCACGGTCGGCGCGAAGAAGTTGCCCTCGCTGCCGATCCGCTCGCCGCCGGTGGCCACCGTCGCGCCGGTCTTGCGCGCGTCGGCCACCACCTTCTCCATCGCGCCCAGGCGGCGCGAGTTGGCCAGCGGGCCCAGGTTGGTGCCGAGCGCGAGGCCGTCGCCGACCTTCAGGCCTTCGGCGTGCTTGACCAGCGCCTTGGCGAAGTCCTCGCGCACGCTGTTGTGGACCAGGAAGCGCGTCGGCGAGATGCAGACCTGGCCGGCGTTGCGGAACTTCGCGCCGCCGGCGGCCTTGACCGCCAGATCGAGGTCGGCGTCCTCGGCGACGATCACCGGCGCGTGGCCGCCCAGCTCCATGGTGGCGCGCTTCATGTGCTGGCCCGCCAGCGCGGCGAGCTGCTTGCCGACCGGCGTCGAGCCCGTGAAGGTGACCTTGCGGATCACCGGATGCGGGATCAGGTAGTTCGAGATCTCGGCGGGATCGCCATAGACCAGGCCCACCACGCCCGCCGGCACGCCCGCGTCGACGAAGGCGCGCAGCAGCTGGGCCGGCGAGGCCGGGGTTTCCTCGGGTGCCTTCACCAGGAACGAGCAGCCGGTGGCCAGCGCCGCACTGAGCTTGCGCACCACCTGGTTGACCGGGAAGTTCCAGGGCGTGAAGGCCGCCACCGGGCCGACCGGCTCCTTGACCACGGTCTGCTGGACCGCCAGGTTGCGCGGCGGCACGATCCGGCCGTAGACGCGGCGGCCTTCGTCGGCGAACCATTCGATGATGTCGGCGGCCGACAGCACCTCGATCTTCGCCTCGACCAGCGGCTTGCCCTGCTCCTGCGTCATCAGCTGGGCGATCGTGTCGGCGCGCTCGCGCACCAGCGCCGCGGCCTTGCGCATCAGTGCCGCGCGATCGTAGGCCGTCACCTTGCGCCAGGTCTCGAAACCGCGCTGGGCGGCTTCCAGCGCGCGATCCAGGTCGGCGATGCCGGCGTGCGCGACCTTGCCGATCACCTTGCCCGTGGCCGGGTTCAGCACGTCGATGGTCTTGCCGCTCGCGGCATCGCACCACTCGCCGTTGATGAGGAGCTGCGTATCCGTGTAAGTCGTGTTCGTCATCTGGGTATCCACCTGATCGAGAAAAGGAGCGGCCGAAGCCGGGCGCTGCCGCGGCATGCCGCGTCGGGACGGGCCGCCGGGCACGCCGGGCGGCTCGCGCCGCCAGCGGCATCCGTGCCGTGGCGGCACCCGCGCCGTGCCTGCCGGCCCCGCGGCACGGGGGCGGCGGCCCGCCGCGCCGGCCGGCGGGGCATGGCGCCCGGCCGCGGCGCGCGGCGGCCGGGCGCCCGCGCAAGACCGTAAGCGTACAACGTCCGGAAAAAGTCTGCGTGACAGCGGATCGGCCCCTGACGAACGGAAAGCCCGGAAGCCGCGCTATCGAAATTCGGCGCCCGGACCGGCTCGACGCGCGGAAAAACAGCGTCATGGCGCGATGAGACGTTCGGGCATGAAGCTGAGACGAGCGCGTCTGGGCGCCAGGCGCCGGCGGCCTCAACATGCATTCCGTCAACCGCGTGATCGACCAGCCGCCAGGCGGCGCACCACGCGGTGCAGGACTTTCCCAACACGCCTTCGGGCACCCACGGAATCAGGATACGGTCATGGCAAACGTCGAAAACTTCGAATATGTGTTTCTGGGCGGCGGCAAGGGCGGCAAGACGCTGGCGATGGAGCTGGCGCGCGCCGGCAAGCGGGTGGCCGTGATCGAGCGCGGCATGATCGGCGGCTCCTGCATCAACGTCGCCTGCATCCCCAGCAAGGCGCTGATCCACGAGGCCGAGCTGGCCCATCTCGCGAACCGGCGCGACGGCGCCGCGCGCCCCGCCGAGATGGCGGGCGTGAAGCGCTACGTGCGCTCGGTGGTGGACGGGATGGTCGAGATCAACCGCAAGGCGATGCTCGGCTCGGGCCTCGATCTGATCATCGGCACCGGCCGCTTCGTGGGCCCGCGCCGCATCGAGGTGCGCACCGCCGAGGGCGCCACGCGCATCGTCGAGGGCGAGCATGCCTTCATCAATACCGGCACGGTCGCGCAGATTCCCGATGTGCCGGGGCTCCAGGCCGCCGCGCCGCTCACCCACGTGGAAGCGCTGGCCCTGGAGGTGCTGCCCGAGCACCTGGTGGTGATCGGCGGCGGCTACATCGGGCTCGAACTGGCCCAGGCGCTCCGCCGGCTCGGCAGCCGCGTGACGATCGTCCACGACGCGCCGCGCGTGGCGCTGCGCGAGGACGAGGACGTCAGCGCCGCGATCGAGGCGGCCTTCGCCGCGGACGACATCGCGATCCGCTCGGGCGTGCGCCCGGTCGAGGTGAGCGGACGCTCGGGCGAGGCGGTCACGCTGCGCCTGGACGACGGCAGCGAAGTGAGCGGCAGCCACCTGCTGATCGCCACCGGCCGCACGCCGGTAACGGCCGATCTCGGCCTGGAAGCGGCCGGCGTGGCAGTCAACGAGCGCGGCATCATCAAGGTCGACGAACGGCTCGCCACCACCGCGCCGAACACCTGGGCGATCGGCGAGGTGGCCGGCACCGCGATGTTCACGCACGCCTCCTACGACGACTATCGCGTGCTGAAATCGCAGTTGGCGGGCGGCGATCGCAGCACCCGCGAGCGCCAGATTCCCTATGCGCTGTTCATCGAGCCGGAGCTGGCGCGCATCGGCATCAACGAGCAGGAGGCGAAGGCGCGCGGCATCGCGGTGCGCGTGGCCAAGCTGCCGATGGCGGCCGTGCCGCGCGCCCGCACCAGCGGCGAGACCCAGGGCTTCATGAAGATCCTGGTGGACGGGGAATCGGATCGGATCCTCGGCTTCACGATGCTCGGCGTCAATGCCGGCGAGGTGATGACGGCGGTGCAGATGGCCATGCTCGGCGAGCTGCCCTACACGGCGGTGCGCGATGCGATCATTGCGCATCCGCTGATCTCGGAAGGGCTCAATATCCTGCTGAACGCGGTGCCGGCACATGTGGCCGCGCAATAAGCGGCCGCGCCTGGCGGCGGCGCGAGTCGGTGGCAGAATCGCCGCGCTGCTCGGCGGCCTCGCGCTGATGCTGGCGGGCCTCGGCGGCGCGGCGGCCGCCACGCCCGCTCCCCTCAACACCTCGATGGAGGCAAGCATGAACCAAGCACACAGCGATGCGCTGCTGTCCTGGCAGAGCAGCCACGATTTCGCCGGCACGCTAGCGCACCTGCGCGGCGCGCTCGCCGACAAGGGCATCCGGATCTTCGCGGAAATCGATCAGGCTGCGGCCGCGGCGGATTCCGGCCTGAAGATGCCGGCCACGGTGCTGATCCTGTTCGGCAACCCGAAGGCCGGCACGCCGGTGATGCTGCAACATCCGCTGGCCAGCGTCGAGCTGCCGCTGAGGCTGGTGGTCCGGCAAGCCGGGGACGGCTCGGTCTGGGTCGATTATCTCGACGCGGCGCGACTGCTCGAGCGCGACTACGGCGTGGACGACGCCTTGCTGGCGCCGCTCGCGCGTGTGCCGGCCCTGCTGAAGGCGGCGACCACCGCCAACTGAGGCAGCGCCGCGCGCCGGGCTTGATCCGGCTGCGCGAAGCGAGCGCTTCATGTGAGCACGTCATGTACTGCGTGACGTGCTTGCACGAGGTGCCGGCGTTACGAGGCCGCCTCATGCAGGCGCTTCACGCGGCCTCGCCCACTTCCGCCAGTTCCACCCGCTCGCGGCTCTGGGCCCGCCATTGCGCGGGCGTCACGCCGATCTGCCGCTTGAACACGCGCTGGAACGCAGCATCCGACTGGTAGCCGACGCGCTCGCCGATCTCGGCCACCGACAGCGTGCCCTCGGCGAGCATGCGGCCGGCGATGGTCATGCGGATCTCGGTGAGCATGTCGCTGGCGGAGCGGCCGATCGCCTCGTCGAAGTGACGGGCGAAGGTCGCGCGCGACATGTGGCAGAGCTCGGCCAGTTCGGGCAGGGTCCAGGCCTTCTCGGGCGTATCGAACATCGCCGACAGCGCCGGCTGCAGGCGCGGACGCGCCGCCAGCGCGAGCAGCCCGCGCGGCGGCTCGCCGGCCTCGCTGGCGAAGCGCATGGTCAGCGCGAACAGCGCGCCCGACAGGTGATTGACGAGCGCCAGGCTGCCCGGGCCGAGTTCGTCGGATTCCTCGCGCATCAGGCCGACCAGCCGCGTCAGCCGGTTGCCGGCGGCGGCGTCCTGCCCCGGCGCGGCCGAGGTCCTGACCAGCAGGCGGTTCGGCAGGTGGTCGCGCAGCAGTTGCTGCGGCATGGCGGGCAGCAGGAAGCGCCCGCACAGCACGTCGGCCGGCGCGCCGCGCCCCTTGTTCGACACCATCTCCAGCCCGGCGACGAAGCGCTCCTCCGACTTCGTCGGACGCTTGCCGCTGCCGTCGTGCAGCACATGGCCCACGCCGGACGGCAGCATCACGATATCGCCCGCCTGCATGGCCAGCGGCTCGCCGAGCCCGTCCTCGAAGCTCGCCTCGCCGCTGAGCAGCACGTGGTAATGGATTTCGCGCTCGCCGGCGGCGGCGCCGTCGATGCGCCAGGGCGCGCCGAAATGGCAGCGCGCATCCAGTTGCCCGGCCACGGGCATCAAGGCCAGCAAACGGCTCAGCAGATCCATCGAAGATTCCTGTGGGTAGGTCGACACCTCGCCGATGCGAGACGTTCGAGCATGAATTTCGCGGATACTACCACCTGGCATCTCATCGCGCAGGGATGCCCGGGCAGCCCCGAACCCGGCAAAAAGCACAAGGCCCGCGCCCTCGCGAAACGCGAGAGCGCGGGCCTCGATCGGCAAGCGCCGAGCAGCCGGATCAGGCCGTGGCGAGCCCCGATTGCTGGGCCGCCTGCATGACCTTCTGCACGTAGGTCGGATCGCCCGTGCCGGCCGGCGTCGCATTCAGGTTGCCCAGGTCGACGCCGTTCGGGCCGGAATTGTAGGCGCGCAGCGCGGCGCCCATGTTGCCGCCGAACTGGTTGGCGAGGTCCTTCATGTAGTTCGCGCCGGCGCGGATATTGTCGGCCGGGTTCGAGATGTCGCCGCCGCCGTATTGCTGGAATTCGTTGGGGCCGAGCTGCATCAGGCCGCCGCCGGGCGTGTTCGCGATCCCCTTCGACTCCTGCCAGATCTGGCCGGCGATGATGCCGGGCGGCACGCCGGTGGACTGCGATGCCGACATGATCTCGTCCTTGTACTTGCTGGCGACTTCCTGCGGAGTCATGTCGCCGCCCGAGGCGTCGGGCGTGGCCTGGACCGACGAGGCGCCCGCCGTTGCCGGCGCGCCCGTGCCGTCGGCCGGCGCGCCGCTGCCGGTGGCCGGCGAGGTATCGGCCGCGGCGGGCGCGCCGCCGGGAGCGGCCGCCAGCGTCTGGGGCGCACCGCCGCCACCACCGCCACCACCACCGTCCGACAGCGCGGGCATGCCGCCGCCTCCACCGCCACCACCGCCCGCGCCGCCAACCGACGGGGACGAGTTCTGCTTGGCCAGGTTGTTCAACTGCGAGAACATCTGCAGCTCGGCGATCAACTGCTGGATCAGTTGCTCGAGCTGCGCGAGCTGCTGCAGGGCCTGCGTGTTGCCCTGGCCCGAGCTCTGGTAGGGATCGAGCGTGCTCGATCCGGCGGCATCAACGGACATCGACATGGACGTCTCCCTGTGAGGACGGCGCGACGGTTATCCGAGCACTCTAGGCGGGTTCCGGCAGGCGCCGGGCCGCGGTTGCGAAGCGGCTGCCGGGGATGCGAAACGGAACTCTAACTTCCGTCAACAAAGACCGAAGACGAACCAAGAACATGCACTATCTCACAACAAACCTACTACGAACTCGCCTTCGGTTCCTCGCGCTAAATAATCGCGAACATCTGCTACATATAAAGGTTGGGTATCGAGGCAGCCCGCATGTAGAGCGTATGGCTCGGGGCATCTATCAGGTCGACTGTCGACATGTGACGCGCAAAAATTGATCGACAACTCCTTGCCCCCAGCACAATTTGTTCGACAAACTGCACGGCCTGGATTGCCTCCTATACAGTGCCTTATATTGGGACTACACATTATGACCCAACACGCCCAGTCCGGCGGATACGAGTAGACGAAAGCCTAGTTGATAAGACATAATTCTTAACTGGCAAGAGACCTGCCACGCAAGTCAGATAACCGGGAACACTATGCTCACCAAGCTTGAAGCCCACGGATTCAAAAATCTACTTAATTTTTCCGTGTCGTTTGGCCCTTTCAATTGCATCGCCGGACTCAATGGCGTAGGCAAATCGAATATTTTTGATGCAATTAAATTTCTTTCACTATTGAGCGACAAATCAATTATGGAGGCCGCATTAGCAGTACGCGACTCCGTATCTTCCGATCCGCTTGATATTTTTTGGACTAGCAATGATTTCCGAGCAGACAAGCTATCACTTGCCGTGGAAATGATTGTACCACTAGACCTCATTGATGATTTCGGTCGAAAAGCGCGCGCCACCTCAACATTTTTACGCTACGAAGTAGAGCTTGCTCGCGATGCACAAGATGAATCTTCCAATTCTCAGGGAATTTATCTTGCCCGCGAGGCATTAACATACATTAACAAAGGCGAAGCGGCAAACAAACTCCATTTCCCTTTAAGCGCATCGCTGTTCCGCGACCAAGTAGTTGTAAACAAACGAAAAGGGGCTGGCTATATTTCAACTCAAGTCATGGACGATGGAATAACAGAAATTCATCTCCATCAGGATGGCGGCAGCAGCGGACAACCACAAAAAATTCCCGCACACCGCATTCCAAAGACAGTGGTTGCCAATACGAATAGCGCGGCTTGGCCAACCGTTCTTGCTGCACGCAGAGAAATGCAATCATGGCGATTCCTCTCTCTAGAGCCGAGCGCTATGCGTCGTTCAAATAAAATGCATGAAGAAAGTAGCGTTGGAGCCGACGGAGGGAAATTAGCTTCCACGCTATATAAACTCCAGCGACGCGATCAAAATGTTTGCTCATGTATTGCAAGTCGATTGTCGGAAATCATTCCAACCTCGGATGTTCGGGTTGACGTCGACCAAGTTCGCCAACTTTTAACTGTTGAAGTAAAAGAGCGTTCCGGCGCATTTTTACCCGCTCGCGCACTTTCCGATGGAACATTAAGATTCCTCGCACTATGCATTATGGCGGAAGACCCTGACTTCAAAGGCCTACTTTGCTTTGAAGAACCAGAAAATGGCATTCATCCAGCGAAGATGAATGCCATTCTAGGACTACTCAAAGAATTGGCTGTCGACGCTGGCGAACCTACTGGGGAAGATAATCCCATGAGACAAATTTTCATCGCCACCCATTCACCAGCACTGGTAAAACTAGAAAGTCCAAATGATTTAATCTACGCAGATATTGTTAAAGTCCGCGGACTAGACGGCAACCCAGCATCGACAATCCGATGCAAAAGCCTACAAGACAGCTGGCGAAATATATCAAACAACTCATACGTTGACAAAGGATCAATTATTGCATATCTCACCCTACCGCCCAACTCGCAGATTGAATTAGACCTAGAAGATTAAGTAACGAGACGACCAACATGAAAATACAATTCATTCTTACGGGCGAAGGCACATCAGATTTAAATTTAGTGGATCATATCGAAAATTTATTAATTGAAGAGGGCTTCACTGAAGCGAGCGGCGAAGCTCCAGATCTAAGTATGTTTCAGCGTCCAATCGGACGAACAATTCGCGAAAAACTTGAGGCACTACTGAAGCATTACCCCAATGCCGACGTAATATTTGTTCACAGAGATGCCGATAATGCCGGAATTATGCAAAGAGAACAGGAAATCATCACCGCAACTGATGGCCTGATTTCAGTAGATAGAGTAATTCCAGTTATCCCCTTGACGCAATTAGAAACATGGCTACTTACCGATCGGGAAGCGATTAAGCGCATAGCTGGCAACGTCGATTATAGAGGGCGATTGGATTGCATTCCCTCGATTCGCCGACTCGAGAGCGTTCTCGACGCAAAAGGTTTGTTGCTTGAAGCTCTATGCGAAGCTAGCGAAACTCAAGGTGCGCGACTGAGGAAATTCAAAAATCGCTTTTGCGAAATGAGAGCACGCTTAGCCTTTGACCTCAATGTTGGCGGACCAATACAGGATCTCCCATCCTATCAACGTTTTCGCGAGAAAATTGCTAATTTTGCTCGACAAAAAATGCGTAACCAAGCCAAATTGGCCGAACCATTACAGCAGTGATTGGATGGATGGAGCGCGGATCTTGCGCTTGTCCAAGCCCGCTCCGAGCGCAGCGGGAGCGAAGACGATAGTGCTACGAGGTACGCGTAGGCAATTCTTGGAGAACCAGGCTATTTGTTGAAATAAAAAAGCCCCACAAATTATAGTTGCGGGGCTTTTTTTTGGTTCTTTGGCGGAGAGAGGGGGATTCGAACCCCCGATAGGCGATTAACCTATACACGCTTTCCAGGCGTGCGACTTAAACCACTCATCCATCTCTCCAGCAAGAGCGCAAGTATAGCAGACTCCGGCGGCGGCTCGCTACTCCCTGATGCGACTTCGACCAGCCTCGGCCCCGCATCCCTCTGAGACTACTCCTCTCACCGATTAGCCCGGCAGCAAAAGGAGGTTTCACGGCGACAGCCCCCTCAGCGAGTAGGTCCCTGCCATCCGCTCGCGCGTCGCCTCGTCGACGCGCTCGCGAAACCGCTGCAGCGCCGGCACCTTGCGGGTATGCGCCTGTCCATACGCGAGGTTGAACGCATAGTCGAAATCGGGCGGATTCTCGCCCTGCGTGTGCTGCAGGATCGTCTCGATCTTGTCGAGCGCCTTCACCGCGCGCGCTTCCGGCGTGGCCGCCCGCGCATACTCGTCCCACAACGCGACGATCCTCTCGCGCATCGGCGCATCGAGCGTTTCGCCGAGGCGCAGCAGGTCGCGTCGCTCGACGGCATCCTTGTCGCTGCCCGGGGCCTGCTCGGGCGCCGGCACGTCGCCGCCCAGCGCCTCGCCCAGGTCATGCACCAGGCAGAGCTCGAGCACCCTGCCGGGGTCGACCTCGCCCAATTGATCCATCAGCACCATCGCCATCAGCGCGAGCCGCCAGCTGTGCTCGGCCGTGCTCTCGCGTCGCCCGCCCGAGGTATGGCCGCTGCGCAGCACATCCTTCAGGCGCTCGCAGCCGCGCAGGAAATCCAGTCGTGCGTCGATCAGCGCGTCGTCCATGGGAGCCACCTCGAATACTCGATTGATCGGCCACTATACGGCGCCGGGCGGGTCCGCTCCACGCATGAATTATGCGTCGCCGCCCGCCCCACCATTCGGCATTCAAAGCGTTTCGACCAGGCGCGCCAGCGTCCCGTCGGACAAGGTGAAACGCGTCCAGCGGCAGCGGCTCGCACGAATCGGCACCTGCGGCGAGTCGTTGGACCCGGTATCGAATTCGATCGAGGGTGCCGGATGATCGTGCCAGCCCGCATCGCGCAAGGACTGCTCGCGCGCCACGATCTCGGCCGTCGCGAACGGCCAGAGCGACGCGCCCATCAGCGACGGCAGCGGCGCCGCGAACTCCGCCGCTCGCGGCGTGGAGCAGGCCAGCAGCCGGTGCGTGAGGTCGCAGACGAGATGAACGGGACGGGTGTGATGGCTCACGAGGCGCTCGAGCGCGCGATCCGCCGCCGAGTCGAGGCGCGCCGACAAGCAGGCCTCGATGCGCCGCAGTTCCTCGTGCGACACCGCCTGGGTGCCGGCTTCCCAGCGCGATATCGTCGACTGCGATACGCCGAACAGCGCCGCCGCATGTTCCTGCTTGATCCGGCGCAGCGTGCGCCACCGACGCAGGCTCGCGCCCGGCGAACAGGCCAGCGCGGACGGCGGCAAGGACGTGGCCGTTGCCTGGTTCGACGATATCGGTTTCATGGCTTTCCTTCGATGCCCAGCGGGGGCCGCGCCGTGTCGACGCGGCGGCATTCGATTCGAGACTCGACGCGAAGCGCGGCGGCATGGGCGACGTCACCGCTCCCCCGCGCCGAGCCAGCCGGGCTTCGCCCGCCCCGCTCGCCTACTCGCTGCCGAAGGTGCTCAGCGTCGATTGCAGGGTGGCGCCGCAGCTGGTCTTGTGGCCGTCGAAGGCGACGGCCCGGCCGCCGACGGTGAATTCCGGGTTGCCCTCGACGATCACGCAACTCTGGTGCCCGGCGATCGGGCAGATGCAGAGGTCGCCGACGCGCGCGACCGGCTTGCCCTCGACGAGCAGGCTCGAATCGCCGGTCTCGACCACGCCGCCATGGCTGGTCGGATCGCCGACGCGAATCACGTTCTTCATGTCCTTGCTCCCGTAGTTCGGTGGATGCACCTGCGGGCCACCGCTCTCCCGGCGCCCGCAGCGGCCTCAAGGGTACCGCAACATCAGGCTCAGGTCTGCCTGGCGCGGATCGTGGCTGAACCGGGCCCGGCCCCAGGCGAGCGGCTCCAGCGCGGCGCTGGCCGGATGCGTGCTCGCCAGTTGCAGTCCCGAGGCGGCCGCCACCGCCTGCACGATCCGCGATTCCGTGATGCTCGCATCGAAGGAATGGATCGGCTCGAACAGCACGGCGACGCTGGCCACCCTGGCGTCGGCCACGTCGATCACGCAGCGCGCCGCATAGCCATGGAGCCCGAGCGGCTTGCCGACGCGATAACGCAGCGCGCCGCCCGGCGTGGTCTCGGGCCGCCCGCACAGCGCCCGCGCATCGGGCGCGAGCACGCCGCTCGCGTCGACCTCGATGCGGACCTGCTCGATCCGGACCGCGCCGCTGCGCCAGTCGATATGGAGTGTCGTCGTCATCTCGAATGCCCGATGCCTGCCCGGTGGTCGCGCCTCGCCGGATTCATGGATGCCGGATGTAATCGACCAGCGCCCGGGTATAGGCGTCGGGCCGCTTGTCGAGCAGGCTCACGCCGATCGCGGCCGCGAAACCGGCCGGCACGCCGAACACGCCCGAGCTGATCGGCTCGATGCCGAACCAGGTGGGGCCGGCGAAGCCGGTCAGCTGCGTGAAGAAGGGATAGGTCGAGAGGATGTAGTAGATGCACACGCCGAGCCCCGTGATCATCCCCGCCACCGCGCCGCGCGTGGTGGTGCGCTTCCAGAACACCGCCAGCACCAGCACCGGGAAGAAGCTCGAGGCCGCCAGCGAGAAGGCCGCGCCGACCAGGAACAGGATCTTGCCGGTATTGAGCGAGGCCACGTAGGAGGCGAACAGCGCCACGCCGAGCAGCAGCACCTTCGAGATCGTCACGCGCCGCTGCGCCGAGGCGTCGGGCGACACCATGTGGTAGTAGACGTCGTGCGACAGCGCATTGGCGATCGTCAGCAGCAGGCCGTCGGCGGTGGACAGCGCCGCGGCCAGCGCCCCGGCCGCCACCAGCCCCGACATCACGTAGGGCAGCCCGGCGATCTCGGGCGCGGCCAGCACCACGATGTCGGGCTGCATCTGGATGTCGGACCAGTGCACGATGCCGTCGCGCAGCACGTCGACCACCCCGATCAGGTCGGGCTCGAAGTGCTGCCATTGCGTGACCCAGGACGGCAGCTCGGCGAAGGGCTGGCCCACCAGGTGGGCGAGGATCTCGAACTTGATCAGCACCGCCAGCACCGGCACGCTCAGGTAGAACAGCGCGATGAAGAACAGCGTCCAGCCCACCGAGCGGCGCGCCGAGGCCACCGAGGTGGTGGTGTTGTAGCGCGTCAGGATGTGCGGCAGGCTCGCCGTGCCGAGCGACAGGCACAGCAGCAGCGCGAGGAAGTTGCGCCGGCGCGGGCGCTCGTCGTCGTTGGTCGCCGAGGGGAACGGCAGGTGCATCGGCAGCGGCTCGGCGGCGCGCGCCAGCAGCTCGTCGCGCGCCTGCTCCCAGACCACCCGCGCGGCCGCCGCGTCGCGCGGGAACTCGGCCAGCTCGCGTTCGCGCTGGCTGATCTCGCGCAGCGGGCCGTTGCGCCGGCGCAGTGCCGCGAGCTCGTCCGCCAGTTGCACGCGCGCCTCGCCGTAGGACGCCGGCAGCCGGTCGAGCCGGGCCTGGAACACGGCGGCGCGCGCGCGGAAGGCCTCGCGCACGGCATGCTCGTCGGCCGAATCGCGCACCTGGGCCTCGAGCGCCTCGACGCGCGTCATCAGGTGCCCGTAGTTCAGCTGCGGCACCGGCCCGAGCCCGTCCTTGATGGCGATCAGCGAGACCGGGACCAGGAAGGCGACGATCAGGATCACGTACTGCGCCACCTGGGTCCAGGTCACCGCGCGCATCCCGCCCAGGAAGGAGCAGACCAGGATCCCGGCCAGCCCGCAGAAGATGCCGATCGCGAAGTCGACGCCGATGAAGCGCGTCGCGATCAGGCCGATGCCCTGGATCTGGGCGACCAGGTAGACGAAGGAACAGAGGATCGCCGCGCCGGCCGCGAGCGCGCGCACCAGGGTGCTCGAATAGCGCGTGCCGAGGAAGTCGGGGATGGTGTAGCGCGCCAGCTTGCGCACGTAGGGCGCCAGCAGGAAGGCCACCAGGCAGAAGCCGCCGGTCCAGCCCATCAGGTAGGCCAGCGCGTCGTAGCCGGTTGCGTAGAGCGAGCCGGCCAGGCCGATGAAGGAGGCGGCCGACAGCCAGTCGGCCGCGGTCGCCATGCCGTTGAAGGCCGAGGGCACGCGCCGCCCGGCCACGTAGTACTCGACCAGGTCGGAGGTGCGCGACAGCAGCCCGATCACGGCATAGACGGCGATCGGCACGAACAGGAACACGTACCCGATCCAGACGCCGGGGCCGGTGGCGCGCTCGATGCGCCAGAGCAAGGCCACGAAGGCGAGGAAGCCCAGCGTGTAGCACGCATAGGCGCGGATCAGCCGGCTGGTCAGCATGCGTCGCGATCCGCCCGGTGGTCATGCCGGCTGCCCGTGCGGCGCGGTTGGCCGTCGACCGCGGCGCCGGCATCAGGCTCGTCGGCGCAGGCCGCGTAGTCGCGCCGCAGCCGGCGATCGGCGCGCTGCATCAGCAGCACATAGACGGCGATCAGCAGCAGGTACACCAGGATCGCCCCCTGCGCGCCCAGGTAGAACGGCAGGCTGAAGCCGCCCAGGCGCAGCGCGGCCAGGGCCGGCGCGAACAGCGGCACCAGGAAGGACACCGCGAAGCCGATCGCCATCAGCACCGCGATCAGCCCGACGTTGAAGCGCCAGTAGCGCGCATGGGCGCGCGCGAGCCGGTCCGGCACCGGCGGCGGATCGCTGAAGTGGCGGGAGGTCGAGGTGGTGGTCGACGGGGAACGGGGGGCGGCGGTCATCCGCTTATCTAACAAAAAAGCCCCGGCGCGGGCAATCGGGATTGCCGCGCAGGGGCTGCGTGCCGGGCCGGCCGGATCGGCGCGCCGCGGCGCGGGCCGGGCGCGTCCGGTGGCGCGGTTTCGCGCGCCGGCCGAGGAAACCGGCCGGCTCGGGTTCAGCGCGCCTCGGTCAGTTGCTCGAGGATGGCCGGGTTCTCCAGCGTGGAGGTGTCCTGCGTGATCGCCTCGCCCTTGGCGAGCGAGCGCAGCAGGCGCCGCATGATCTTGCCGGAGCGGGTCTTGGGCAGGTTGTCGCCGAAGCGGATGTCCTTGGGCTTGGCGATCGGGCCGATTTCCTTGCCGACCCAGTCGCGCAGCGCCTTGGCGATCTGCTGCGCCTCCTCGCCTTCCGGGCGCGAACGCTTGAGCACCACGAAGGCCACCACCGCCTCGCCCGTCATGTCGTCGGGACGGCCGACCACGGCCGCCTCGGCCACCAGTTCGTGCGAGACCAGCGCCGACTCGATCTCCATGGTGCCGAGCCGGTGGCCCGAGACGTTCAGCACGTCGTCGATGCGGCCCATGATGGTGAAGTAGCCGCTGTCCTTGTCGCGCACCGTGCCGTCGCCGGCCAGGTAGAGCTTGCCGCCGAGCTCGTCGGGGAAGTAGGCCTTGCGGAATCGATCCGGATCGCCCCAGATGGTGCGTGCCATCGACGGCCAGGGGCGCTTGATCACCAGGATGCCGCCCTGCCCGTTCGGCACGTCCTGGCCGGTCTCGTCGACCACCGCCGCCATGATGCCCGGCAGCGGCAGCGTGCAGGAGCCGGGCACGGTGGGCGTGGCGCCCGGCAGCGGCGTGATCATGTGGCCGCCCGTTTCGGTCTGCCACCAGGTATCGACGATCGGGCAGCGATTGCCGCCGACGTTTTCGCGGTACCACATCCACGCCTCGGGATTGATCGGCTCGCCGACCGTGCCGATGATGCGCAGGCTCGACAGGTCGTAGCGCGACGGATGGGCCTGCTCGTCGGCGCCCGAGGCCTTGATCAGCGAACGGATCGCGGTGGGCGCGGTGTAGAACACCGTGACCTTGTGGTCGGCCACCATCTTCCAGAAGCGGCCCGCGTTCGGGTAGGTCGGCACGCCCTCGAACACCACCTGGGTCGAGCCGGTCGCCAGCGGCCCGTAGGTGATGTAGGTATGGCCGGTGATCCAGCCGATGTCGGCGGTGCACCAGAAGATATCGTCGGGCTTGCGGTCGAAGGTCCAGTCCATCGTCAGCGCCGCCCACAGCAGGTAGCCGCCGGTGCTGTGCTGCAGGCCCTTGGGCTTGCCGGTGGAACCCGAGGTGTAGAGGATGAACAGCGGGTGCTCGGCGCCGACCCATTCCGGCTCGCAGCTTTCCGGCTGGTTCGCGGTGATCTCGTGCAGCCACAGGTCGCGGCCCTCGTGCCAGTCGACCTTGCCGCCGGTGCGGCGGTAGACGATCACGCTCTTGACCGCCTCGCAGCCGCCCATCGCGATCGCCTCGTCGGCGATGCTCTTGATCGGCAGGGTCTTGCCGCCGCGCATCTGCTCGTCGGCGGTGATCAGCGCGCTGGCGCCGACATCGACCAGCCGCTCGTTGAGCGACTTGGACGAGAAGCCGCCGAACACCACCGAATGCGTCGCGCCGATCCGCGCGCAGGCCTGCATCGCGACGATGCCCTCGACCGACATCGGAATATAGATGACGACGCGGTCGCCCCGGCCGATGCCGCGCGCCTTGAGCGCGTTGGCCAGGCGGCAGGTGCGCGCCAGCAGTTCGGCGTAGGTCACGCGGGTGACGCTGCCGTCGTCGGCCTCGAAGATCACGGCCACGCGCTCGCCGCGACCGGCCTCGACGTGACGGTCCAGGCAGTTGTACGAAGCGTTCAGCTCGCCGTCCTCGAACCACTTGTAGAACGGCGCGTTCGACTCGTCGAGCACGCTCGAGAACGGCTTGTGCCAGTCGATCGCCTCGCGCGCCAGGCGCGCCCAGAAACCGTCGAAATCGCGGCCGGCCTCGTCGACCAGCGCCTGGTACGCGGCCATGCCGGAAATATTGGCCGCCTGTTCGACGCTGGCGGGCGGAGCAAACTGGCGGCGTTCGTGAAGAACCGAATCAATCGCAGACATCGACTACCCCTTGATGAAGGTAAAACCACTGCATGACGGCGCGCCCCGGGGCGCGCCGCTTCCACGGCGCGCGACGCGCCGTGCCTCCTGATCCCGGCCGCCGGCACCGAGCAAACGGTGCCGGGCGGCGAGGGCCTTGCTGTCCTGGCTTGTGTTTCTGTGATGGCGCGCGGGGCCGCTCGCCGGCATGCCGCCGCGATGGCGATGGGCGCTGTCTTGCTGCGCTGCCGCATCGCGCGGGGCCCGCTCGCGCGTTCGACACGATAAGCTTCGCAACTTACCCGTCTCTTACGTGGGCCCGGCCGTGCCGGCGGCCGCGGCGCGCCGGCCGTTACAATCCTAACTGAACTCAACGCCCGGACTCCAGCTTGAATCGCTACGCCTTCATCCTCATCCTGTCGATGCTGCTGGTCGGCAGCAACGTCGGCATCGGCAAGACCATCGTGGTGGTGGTGCCGGTCGCCATCCTCGCCACGCTGCGCTTCGTGATCGCCAACGCGGTGCTCTGGCCGCTGTGGCGGCCCTCGAAAATGCGCACCGTGAAGCGCGACGAGTGGCTGAACCTGTTCCTGCAGGCGCTGTTCGGCACCTTCCTGTTCACCCTGCTGATGCTCACCGGCGTGCAGCGCACCAGCGCGGTGGCCGCGGGCGTGATCACCAGCACGATCCCCGCGGTGGTCGCCCTGTTCGCCTGGATCTTCCTGCGCGAGCGGCCCGACGGCCGCGCCCTGCTGTCGATCGCGCTGGCGATCGTCGGCGTGGTGGCGATCAACCTCGCCAACGGCCATGCGCCGGGCGCCGCGTCCACGGCCGGCAGCTCGCTCGCCGGCAACCTGCTGATCCTCGGCGCGGTGTGCTGCGAGTCCTTCTACGTGATCCTCTCGCGACGCCTGACCGAGACGCTGCGCCCGCTCGACATCTGCGCCTACACGCACCTGTTCGGCATGTTGCTGATGCTGCCGCTGGGCCTGCTCGCGCTGCCGCATTTCGATTACGCGGCGGTGCCGGCCGGCACCTGGGCGCTGGTGGTCTGGTATGCGCTGTCGGCCAGCATCTTCTCGTTCTGCCTGTGGATGATCGGCATCCGCCACGTGCCGGGCAGCCTGGCCGGCGTGTTCAGCGCGGTGCTGCCGATCGCGGCGGCCGTCTACGGCATCGCCTTCCTCGGCGAGCGGCCCACGCTCGCGCACGGCTTCGCGCTGGCCTGCGTGGTGACCGGCATCCTGCTGGCCAGCCTGAAGCCGCGCGGCACGCCCACCGCCGCGTCCTGAACCGCGAGGCGGGCAGATCGGCGGCCCGGACGCCTGGGCCGCTCGGGCGCGAACGGGCGGCACCGGGCGGATCGCCCTGAAGCGGATCGCCCCCGCCTGCCTCATCCTGCCCTTCCCGCGCACGTCTCGTACCTGCCGCCCTGCCCCGGCCCCGGCCGGCCCGCCTCGCGAGCCGCTCCCGCCCGGGCGCCGTCCCGGCGGCGGGCACGTTACAATATCGCGCTTTTTTTCAGATTCGCTTCACCCACGATACCCGCGCCCACCCAGAGGCCGCTCGACCATGTCCGCTCGCCCGACCGATCCGCACGTCCGCCGCAAGATGAAGCCGCTCCCGTCCCTCATTTTCATGAGCCGCTGGCTGCAGGTTCCGCTCTATCTCGGCCTGATCGTGGCGCAGGCGGTCTATGTGTTCCTGTTCCTGAAGGAAGTCTGGCACCTGCTCACGCACGCCACCTCGCTCGACGAGACCAACATCATGCTGGCCGTGCTCGGCCTGATCGACGTGGTGATGATCTCGAACCTGCTGATCATGGTGATCGTGGGCGGCTACGAGACCTTCGTGTCGAAGCTCGGCGTCGAGGGCCATCCCGACGAGCCCGAATGGCTCGACCACGTCAACGCGGGGGTGCTGAAGGTCAAGCTGTCGATGGCGCTGATCAGCATCTCCTCGATCCACCTGCTCAAGACCTTCATCAATCCCGACCAGCATTCCGAGCACGCGATCATGTGGCAGGTGCTGATCCACCTGTCGTTCCTGGTGTCGGCGCTGGTGATGGCCTGGATCGACCGCCTGACCACCCAGACGCACCCCAAGCATTTCAAGGAGGCGCACGCGCCTCGCGAAGCGGCCTGAGCGCCGCGCGGGCGAGCCGGCAGCAGACCGGCCGCCGCACGAGTTTCGAGTTTCATCACCAATAGTCCCCACTGAGTCACAGCCATGACCGTCATCAAGCAGGAAGACCTGATCCAGAGCGTCGCGGATTCGCTCCAGTACATCAGCTACTACCATCCGCTCGACTACATCGAGGCCCTGGGCCGCGCCTACGAGGCCGAGCAGAGCCCGGCCGCCAAGGACGCGATCGCGCAGATCCTGACCAACAGCCGGATGTGCGCGGAAGGCCGCCGGCCGATCTGCCAGGACACCGGGATCGTCACGATCTTCGTGAAGGTGGGCATGGACGTGCGCTGGGAAGGCGCCACCATGAGCCTGACCGACATGATCAACGAGGGCGTGCGCCGCGGCTACACGCATCCCGACAACGTGCTGCGCGCCTCGATCGTCAATCCGCCCGAGGGCGCCCGCAAGAACACCAAGGACAACACGCCGGCCGTGATCCACTACGAGATCGTGCCGGGCGACAAGGTGGACGTGCAGGTCGCGGCCAAGGGCGGCGGCTCGGAGAACAAGTCGAAGTTCGTGATGCTGAACCCGTCCGACTCGATCGTCGACTGGGTGCTCAAGACCGTGCCGACCATGGGCGCCGGCTGGTGTCCGCCGGGCATGCTCGGCATCGGCATCGGCGGCACCGCCGAGAAGGCGATGCTGATGGCCAAGGAATCGCTGATGGAGTCGATCGACATCCAGGACGTGATCAAGCGCGGCCCGAAGGACTGGGCCGAGGAACTGCGCGTCGAGCTCTACGAGAAGGTCAATGCGCTGGGCATCGGCGCGCAGGGCCTGGGCGGCCTGGCCACCGTGCTCGACGTCAAGATCATGGCGGCGCCGACCCACGCGGCCTCCAAGCCGGTGGCGATGATCCCGAACTGCGCGGCCACCCGCCATGCGCACTTCACGCTGGACGGCTCGGGCGTGGCGCGCCTGGACCCGCCGTCGCTGGACGCCTGGCCGAAGGTCAACTGGGAGCCGAACACCGAGACCAGCAAGCGCGTCGACCTGAACACGCTCACGCCGGAGGAAGTGGCCGCCTGGACGCCGGGCCAGACGCTGCTGCTGTCGGGCAAGATGCTGACCGGGCGCGATGCCGCGCACAAGCGCATCGCCGACATGCTGGCCAAGGGCGAGAGCCTGCCGGTGGACTTCAGGAACCGCGTGATCTACTACGTCGGCCCGGTCGATCCGGTGCGCGACGAGGCGGTCGGCCCGGCGGGCCCGACCACCGCCACCCGCATGGACAAGTTCACCGAGGCCATGCTGGCCCAGACCGGCCTGATCTCGATGGTCGGCAAGGCCGAGCGCGGCCCGGTGGCGATCGAGGCGATCAAGAAGCACAAGGCGGCCTACCTGATGGCGGTGGGCGGCGCGGCCTACCTGGTGTCCAAGGCGATCCGCAGCGCCAAGGTCATCGCCTTCGAGGACCTCGGCATGGAAGCGATCTACGAGTTCGACGTGGTCGACATGCCGGTGACGGTGGCGGTCGATTCCTCGGGCACCTCGGTGCACCAGACCGGGCCGAAGGAATGGCAGGCGAAGATCGGAAAAATCCCGGTCGCGACTGCGTGAATCCGCAGTAAACGAGAATGATTTTCAGGCCGGATTTCAATCCGGCCTGATTTATTCTTAATCATTCTCATTATCCAGAAATATTCGAATATTCAGGCATTTAGGGCTTGGCTTTTGGCCCTCCAGCGTTTATCTTTCGTGTCCGTAACCCTATGTCACGAAGGAAGGAACGGCCATGCAAGGCGACAAGAAAGTCATCGAGTTTCTCAACGCTCAGTTGAAGAATGAATTGACCGCGATTAACCAGTATTTCCTGCATGCGCGCATGTATCGCCACTGGGGTCTCGAGAAGCTCGGCAAGCACGAATACGACGAGTCGATCGGCGAGATGAAGCACGCCGACTGGCTGATCGAACGGATCTTCATGCTCGACGGCCTGCCCAACCTGCAGGACCTGCACAAGCTGCTGGTCGGCGAGGAAACCGAAGAGATCCTGAAGTGCGACCTGAAGCTGGAGTACATCTCCCAGGGCACCTGCAAGGACGCGATCGCCTACTGCGAATCGGTGCGCGACTACGTCTCGCGCGAACTGTTCCAGAAGATCCTCGACGACACCGAGGAACACATCGACTGGCTCGAGACGCAGATCGACCTGGTCGGCAAGATCGGCATCCAGAACTACCAGCAGTCGATGATGGGCTCGCCGAGCTGAGCACGGCGTCGTAATATGGCGGATCGCCATCCGCCAGCTTCACCCCCACATGTCCAGCCCGACAGACTTCGCGTCAGAAGACTCCACCACCGCCGCGCCGGTCGGCATCTTCGATTCCGGGCTGGGCGGTCTCTCGGTACTGCGCGCCGTGCGCGCGCAGCTCCCCGAGGAATCCTTCGTCTACGTCGCCGATTCGCGCCATGCACCCTATGGCGAGCGCGACGACGCCTTCATCATCGAACGCACGCTGGCGATCGGCGAATGGCTGGCCGCGCGCGGCGCCAAGGCGCTGGTGGTGGCCTGCAACACGGCCACCGCGCAGTCGATCGCCGTGGTGCGCGAGACACTCGCGATCCCGCTGGTGGGCGTCGAGCCCGGCATCAAGCCGGCCACCCTGGCCTCGCGCAGCCGCGTGGCCGGCGTGCTGGCCACCGCGGCGACGCTGCGCAGCGCGCGCTTCGAATCGCTGATCGAGCGCTACGCGGCCGACTGCCGCTTCCTGCGCCAACCGGGCCACGGGCTGGTCGAGGCGATCGAACGCGGCGACACCGGCTCGCCCACGCTGCGCGCCCTGCTCGACGGCTACCTCGAACCGATGCTGGCCGCCGGCGCCGACACGCTGGTGCTCGGCTGCACCCATTACCCCTTCCTCGACGCAACGATCCGCGAGTTGACGCAGGATCGTCTGACCCTGATTGACACCAGCGAGGCGATCGCGCGACAACTCGCCCGCGTGCTCGACGACCACGGCCTGCGCGCGCCGGCCGGCACCGCGGCCCGCCCGCCGCGCCTGTATTCGACCGACGACGGCAGCCGCCTGCAGGCGCTCGCGGCCGCCCTGCTGGGCCTCGACGCGCCGGCCGAAACCGTCGCGATCGCCTCGCCGCGTTGCGCCGACACGGCCCTGCCGGCCTGAGCCCGCCTGCCTGGCGCCCTGCCACGGCGCCATGACGTTTTTGCCAATCCCCTGCTAAGCACCTGGATTTGTTACAAAAAACCGCGGAGCAGGCTTGCCAAGCCGCGCGAATATAATGATAATAATTCGCATTAACGTTAGCTATCGCGCTCATCATGATCGTCTGCGTGTGCAAGTCCGTGTCCGACCGAAAGATCCGTGCCTCGCTGGCGGAAGGCGTCGCCTCGTTCGACGAGCTGCAGTTCGAGCTCGGCGTCGCCAGTTGCTGCGGCAAGTGCGAGGAATCGGTTCGCGAACTGATGGCCGAGCACGGCATCTGCGAAAGCCACTGCGGCGTCGCCTCGCACACGCAAGCGGTGCCCGTGGTGTTCTACGAACGCAAGGCAGCCTGAGCACCGACAGCAACGCTATCGCGCGCGGCCTGTTCCACCCGGCCGCGCCTTTGTTTGACCTTTCCGTCAGCGAGCCTGCAAATCGCTAGCCAGCGGCCACCCGCCAAGGAGCTGTGATGGAATTGCTGATCGGATTCGTAACCACCCTGTGCATTTCGCTGCTGATTTTCCGCAAGTAATGCACGACCTCGCGGCCGGCGCGCCACGCGCCGCCGCCTAGACTGGCAGACATGCAGGCCTCGACTTCCATCCCGACCGGACCCGCTCCGGTCGCCCCCCGTTTCAATCGCCGTCTCGTCACCGCGGCCGTCATCGTGGTCCTCGGCCATGCAGCGCTGATCACCGTCGCGCTGCTGATGCCCCCGAAGGAATTGCCGCAGCCCAAGCTCGAATCGACCATGACCGTGCAGCTGATCTCGCAGCCGGCGCCCACGCCCGTGGCGGTCGAATCGAAACCCACGCCGCAGCCGCCCAAGCCGGTGGACAAGCCGAAGGTGGTGCCCAAGCCGGTGCTCAAGCCCAAGCCGACGCCGTTGCCGGTGGCGACCGCACCGTCGGAGCATGCCATCGAGGCGCCGGAACCGACGCCGGCTCCGCCCGCGCCCCCGGCGCCGCCCACTCCGGCGGCACCGCCCGCCCCGCGGCCGACGCTGGCCATCGCGGCGCCGGCGGCCGGGCCGAAGATCTCCTGCCAGATCATCGAGCCGACCTATCCCACGCTGTCGCGGCGACGCGGCGAAACCGGCGCCGTCAGCATCTATTTCGAGGTCAGCGTCGGCGGCCAGATCGAGAAGGCGCACGTCACCAAGAGCAGCGACTTCCCGCGCCTGGACGCGGCCGCGCTCGACGCCATCAACGCCTCGTCGTGCAAGCCCTATATCGAGAACGGCCAGCCGGTACGTGCCCGTTACACTCAGGTCATGAAGTTCAATCTCGACGGCGAGTGATCGCCCCCGAACCCCGATTCAGTCTCACCGGATTCAAACAAAGGAAAGGAAATGGAAAGCTACGGTATCGCGCACGTCTGGGCGCAAGGTGATTTCGTGACGCGCTTCATCGCGATCGCGCTGCTCATCATGTCGGTCCTCTCCTGGCTCGTGATCATCGTCAAGGGCTGGAACGTGATGCGCCTCGGCCGCCTGATGAAGAACGCCGAGCAATCGTTCTGGCATTCGGACGAGTTCGACAAGGGCGTGCAGAAGCTGCGCGACGCCTCGCCGACCACCCAGGACAACCCCTTCCTCGCGCTCGCGCTGGCCGGCCAGGAAGCGGCCGAGCATCATCAGCAGACGCAGCCGCACCTGCACGACCGCATGGACGTGTCGGACTGGGTCACGCGCTGCCTGAAGGACACCATGGACGACGGCGTCGCGCGCATGCAGAGCGGCCTGGCGATCCTCGCCTCGATCGGCAGCACGGCGCCCTTCGTCGGCCTGTTCGGCACGGTGTGGGGCATCTATCACGCGCTGCTGGTGATCGGCGCGACCGGCCAGACCTCGATCGACCAGGTCGCGGGCCCGGTCGGCGAATCGCTGATCATGACCGCCTTCGGCCTGTTCGTGGCGATTCCGGCAGTGCTCGGCTACAACGCACTGACGCGCGCCAACAAGGGCATCGTCACCAAGCTGCGTCGCTTCGCGCACGGCCTGCACGCCTACTTCGTGACGGGCTCGAGCCTCGCCTCGGCGAAGAAGCGCGATTCGATCCGCCTCGCCACCACGCGCGCGAACTGAGCGAGGTCACGTCATGGCAATGAATTCCTCGTTCGGCGACGACGACGACGATGGCCTGATGAACGAGATCAACATGACGCCGCTGGTCGACGTCATGCTGGTGCTGCTGATCATCTTCCTCGTCACGCTTCCCGCCATCCATCACGCGGTCAAGATCGACCTGCCGCACGCCAGCAGCCAGAAGGTCGAGGAGAAGCCCAAGACCATCGACCTGGCGATCCAGGGCGACGGCACGATCATGTGGAACGACCAGGCGGTCAGCCAGACCGAGCTGGAGGCGAAGATCGCCGATGCCGCGCGCATCGATCCGCAGCCGGAGCTGCATATCCGTGCCGATCGCAAGATCGCCTACGAGCACGTGGCCGAGGTGATGTCGGCCGCGCAGGCCGGCGGCCTGACCAAGCTCGGTTTCGTGACCGAGGCGAAGAAGTAGGCGCGATTTCCAAGCACTACGAATCAATCGGTTCGCGGCGTCTTGTCCGCGCCAAAGTAAAAGGCCTTCATCGCAGGATGAAGGCCTTTTTTGATGCGCACGCGGGCGCCTTCGGGCGGCGGGCTCTTCGGCGGCGTCAGGCGCCTGGAGCAACGCAATGCGGCACGCCGTGGTCTGCACGGACTTGCGCGTTCTGCCCTATCTGGCTCGCAATATATGCGGCCACCGGATTCGCTCGGAACATCCCTTCGCGAAATGGGATTTCAATATAGGCCGCGTCGCGCGGGCATTCAAGCGAGCCCCGATTGAATCTCGCGATTGCAGGCGACGCTTCAATGACAAAAGCGATCCGGCCTCAGGCGACGATGCCCGACTCGGCCGGCTTGCCGGCTTTCGCGGCCTTGGCGGCCTGCTTGTGCTTCTCGTCGCGCTCGGGACATTCGGGCTCGCGATAGTCGCGGTCGAGCTTCTCGACCAGGAAGTCGACGAAGGAGCGCACCGCCGGCGGCATCCCCTGGCGCGACACGAACACCGCGTAGAGCTGCGGCACCGGCAAGGTCCAGCCCGGCATCACCGGCGACAACTGCCCCGCTCGCAACGCGCCGCCATACATCATCTCCGGCAGCGCCGCGATTCCGACCCCGTCGAGCACCGCCTCGCGGATCGTCATCAGGTCGGCCGTCACCAGCCGCGGCTCGTGCTCGTGCACGTGGCGCGTGCCGTCGGGCGCGATCAGGTTGAACACGTGGCGGCCGTCGCCCGAGGGCGTGTCGAGCGTCTCGAAGCGCACCAGGTCGTCGGGCACCAGCGGCGGTGCATTCTGCCCCAGCAGGCTCGGCGAGCCGACCAGCATCTGCTCGGTGCGCCAGAGCGGCCGCACCACGATGTTGGCGTTCTCGGGCGGCTCGGAGCGCACCCGCAGCGCGATGTCGATCGAATCCTCGAACAGGTCGATCACCTGGTTCGTCACGCGGACCTGCACGCGTACCTCGGGATATCGACGGAGGAATTCGGGCAGCAGCCGCGACATCATGGTCTGCGAGAGCGTGACCGGCACGCTGACGCGCACGGTGCCGCGCGGCGAGGCCCGCAACTGCTGCACCGCGTTCATCGCCGCCTGCGCCTCGGCCAGCATCGCCTGGCAGTGCTGGTAGAACAACTGCCCCGCCTCGGTCAGCGCCAGCTTGCGCGTCGAGCGCTGCAGCAGGCGCACGCCGAGCGTCGCCTCGAGCTCGGTCAGCCGCCGCGAGAGGCGCGATTTCGAGATTCCCAGGACACGCTCGGCAGCCGAGAAACCACCGTGCTCGACGACCTGCGAGAAGTACATCAGGTCGTTCAGATTGTGTGCGTCGATATTCATTTCATCGTTCCAATTGCAGAACGATCCATTGCGGATCGCGCGGAAGTAATCCGCTGGCCGATCCATATAATAACTTTGACTTCGCTCAATCGATCATTCAGGAAAATATACGATGCCCGTATCGCGCTCGATCCAGCGCGTCTATCCGTCATTACGGGCGACGGAAGGCGCCGGTTTCCAGGTTCATCGCCCGTTCCCCACACGGCTGCTGGCCGACTTCGACCCGTTCCTGCTGCTCGACGAAATGGGGCCGGTGGAGTACGCGCCCGGCACGGCCCGCGGCGCGCCCGATCATCCGCATCGCGGCTTCGAAACCGTGACCTACATCCTCGAGGGACATTTCCGTCATCGCGATTCGGCGGGCCATAGCGGCGAATTACGCGCCGGCGACGTGCAGTGGATGACGGCCGGCTCGGGGCTGATTCACAGCGAAATGCCCGATCCCGAATTCGCGGCAGCCGGTGGTCGCGCGCACGGCTTCCAGCTGTGGGTGAACCTGCGCCGTGCCGACAAGAAACTCGCGCCGCGCTACCAGGAGATCGCCTCGGCCGATATCCCGCGCGTGCTGTCCGAGGACGGCCGCGGCAGCATCAGGGTGATCGCCGGCGAGGCCTTCGGCGCCAGGGCCGCGGTCGAGACGCAGACGCCGCTCGTCTACCTGCATCTGTCCTTGCAGCCCGAGGCGCGGCTCGCCGTGCCGGTGCCGCGCGAATTCCGCGTGTTCGCCTACCCGATCGCCGGTGCCGGCCACTATGGCGCGAGCCGGCAGGTCAGTGGCCCGCAGCAGATGATCGTGTTCGAGAACGACGGCGACACGATCGAGATCGCCGCCGGCGATGCACCGCTCGAGGTGCTGCTGCTCGGCGGCCAGCCGATCGGCGAGCCGATCGTGCGCTACGGCCCCTTCGTGATGAACACCGAGCAGGACATCCTCGATGCGGTCGCCGATTACCAGGCCGGCCGGATGGGCCGGATCTGCCGCTGAGCCCGGCCCCGGACGTCGCCCGGGAATTGCGTCAAAATGCAGGCTTCTTGCGGCTGAGCGCCGCGTCGACCGAAGGAAGCCCCTGCCTTGAATTTTGAACACCTGATCCAGATCAACGCGTCGGACAACCCGATGTTGCCGACGCTGACCCGCGAGCAACTCTGGGAAGGCCTCGTGCTGCGTGCCGAACAGCCGCAACTGTTCGTGATCGGGCTCGACAGCTGCGAGATCCAGTCGCGCACCGACACCGTGCTCGAGCGCGAACTGCACTTCGGCCAGGCGACGATTCGCGACCGCGTGACCTTCACGCCGAACCATCAGGTCCGCTACGACATCCATGCCGCCGACGGCGAGATCGGCGGCTCACTGACCATGACCATCGAGGAGCGTGCCGACGCCGAGCTGTTCCTGCGCTTCGAGTACCGCACCACCCTGCCCGAGACGGCCGACAGCGAGGACGCGCGGCAGACCCAGGGGATCGTCAAGGAAGCCTATCGCACCGCCGATATCGACACGGTTCGCCTGATCCGCGAATACGCGCAAGGCCGGCGCGACCCCGATCCGCTGCACTGAAGACCCACTTCCGGCGGCCTTGCACGGGCCGCCGGAGCACTTTATCAAAAGCTATCGAAGTTCAAGTTCCGATCAAAAATCATCGCTGGTAAATGGGAATAATTATCATTTAGAATTCATTCCATCGACACACCACTGATTCACCGCCAACCGAATGACCGAACTCATGCGCCCTTCCACGCTTACCCTGCGCCGCACCGGCAGCGCGGCTCCCGGCGGCCGGACGAAAGTCGCGGCTGTCACGAAGGCGGAATCCGCGGACAGCGCGGATTCGAATCAGCGGGTCGTGTTCAGCGACACACTGCTGCAAGGTCGGACCCATGTCTCGATCATGCACAACGGCGAGACCTACCAGCTGCGCGCCACGCGATTGGGCAAGCTGATCCTGACGAAGTAAGTACCGAGTATTGTGGGGACCACCTCCCTGAGAGGTGTTGGGCACTAGCCAGCCGTAACGGCTTGCACGCGAGATCTAGACCCCTTCGTGCAACCACACTCAAGCAGCCGCTACAGCAAGCCAAGCCATTTTTTTGGTTCTCATGCAGATAGACGAAAGCGACGTGCCTGACGGGCACGTCGCTTTTTTTCATGCGGGCTGAAAACGCGCGGGGTACCCCGGGGGCGCCTGCCGGAACCTGATCAGGCCGCCGTCAGCGCGGCGATGCCGGCCCGCGCGACCTCGGAATCCTGCTCCGACTTCACGCCCGACACGCCGATCGAACCGAGCGATTCGCCGTCGAGCTGGATCACCACGCCGCCCTCGATCAGGCCCGTGAGCGGCGCGCTCAGGAAGGCGGTGCGCCCCTGCTTGATCACTTCCTCGTAGAGCTTGCTGTCGCGACGGCCGAGCGCGGCCACGCGGCCCTTGGCGAGCGCCATCTCGACGGTGCTCGGGGCCGCGCCGTCCATGCGGTTCAGGTAGAGGAGATGGGCGCCGTCGTCGTAGATCGCGATCGTGACGGCCCATTGATTGGCGGCCGCGTGCGCTTCCGCGGCGGCCGCCATGCGTTTGACATCGTCACTGGTCAGTACCGGCCTGGTTCTCATCGCGGCTCCTCGATGGCTGGTTCGCTGGGCCGACGATGATAACGCGCCGGCGTGTCAGAACACCCAGAACATCAGCCACCAGGCGCTGTCGACGATCGCCAGCGCGAGTGCGAAGCCGAGCATCGCGGCAAGCCGGCGCGGCCAGCTCGCGTAGCGCCCCGTCACGCGCCAGGCGAGCCACGCGCTCCAGAGATTCGAGCCGACCAGGATCGAGATGCGCACCGGCGAGGCCCAGTCGAGCGGCAGGTGCTCGGCGCGCAGCAGCGACAAGGTGGTGGCCGACAGGCCGAGGAACACGCCGGCGCCGGCCAGCGGGATCAGTGCCTGGGTCAGGTGATGCAGGCGCACGCGCTCGAAACGCCCCAGCATCGCGGTGGCGGCCGACAGCACGATCAGCAGCGCGGTGCCGTAGACCAGCCCGGTGCCGACGATGTAGGACACCACCAGGCCGCCGTCGAGCCAGGAAAACACGTCGTTCTGCTCGGGGTAATGCGTGAGCAGGAACCACGGCGCATTGGTCTCCAGGGGCCAGGTGATGTCATGGTCGATCAGCCAGCCGGCCAGCCATTGCTTGATGGTCACGAACCAGGGGCTGGCGCTCCAGTGGAAGGCGCCGATCGCCACGCCGAGCAGGCCGTAGAGGATCAGCGCGGTATCCCAGGCGCTGGCCTGCGCGTCGCCGAGCTGCACCACTTCCTCGGACGGCGAGCGCATCGTCAGGGCGATCGCATCGCGATGGCCGCTGCAGCGGCCGCACATATGGCAGGCCGCGGCGCCCTTCATGTTGCGCAGCGGCACCAGCGGCGCGCAGTTGATCGGGATCACGCGGTGGCCATGCTCGCCCTGCGTGTAGGAGCGGCGCCAGGCCGCTTCGTCGACCTTGAAGCGCAGCGGCGCGAGCCGCGCGAGCAGCGCGAACACGCCGTTGACAGGGCACAGGTACTTGCACCAGACGCGTTTCTCGCGGCCGTAGAGCAGGCCGATCACCATCGCGGCGAAGGTCGAGCCGCCCAGCACCAGCAGCACCGCGCGCGGATACTGGTAGACGCTGACCATCTGACCGTAGATGGTGGTGATGCCGAAGGCGACGAAGGGCCAGCCGCCCCAGCGCATCCAGCGCGGGATGGCGCGGCCGCGCCCGAAGCGGCTGGCGAATTCGGCCAGCGCCCCTTCGGGACACAGCACGCCGCACCAGACGCGCCCCAACATCACCATCGACAGCAGCACGAAAGGCCACCAGATGCCCCAGAACACGAACTGCGCGGCCAGCGTCAGGTTGTTCCAGAGATGGGCGGTGTCGTCGGGCAGCGGCGTGAAGGCCGGCACCAGGATCAGGAACGCATAGACGGCCACCACCACCCACTGGATGCCGCGGATCAGCGCACCATGGCGCTGCATCCAATGGCCGGCCTCGGACAGCCGGCTCCAGCGCGCGCCGCCGACCGGCGTGCTCATGCGGGCCGCCCCGCCGTCGCGGCCGGGCGGCGCGTCGCGAGCTTCAGCAGCGCGTACACCACCACCCAGTACAGCACGTAGGCCACCAGGTTGGTCAGCGCCGGATGCGCGCGATAGCCGGTCAAGGTGGCGACCAGCGAGCCGACCGTGCTCGAATCGTCGAGGATCGCCGAGGTATCCCACAGCTGCGAGATGCCGAGCGGCAGGATCTCCTTGTCGATCAGCTTGTCGACGCCGGCCTCGAACAGGCCCGCGCCGAGGAACAGCAGCATGATTTCCGTGACGCGGAAGAACAGCCGCCAGGAAAACACCTTGCCGCCGAGTTGCAGCACGTAGAAGGTCAGCAGCGCCAGCGCGAGGCCGATCACCACCGCCAGCACCTGGCCGCCGCCGACATGGCCGGTCTGGCCGAAGCCCAGGCCGTAGAGGAAGATCACCGTCTCGCTGCCCTCGCGCGCGATCGCGAGCGCGACCAGCACGGCCACGCCCCACCAGTTGGCGGTCTTGGTGGTTTCCTGCAGCGACTGCTCCATCTCGCGTTTGAGCGTGCGCCCGTGCTTCTTCATCCAGATCACCATCTGCACGATCAGCACGCAGGCGATCAGCACCATCGCGGTCTGGAAATAGTCCTGCGCGTCGCCCGAGAGCACCTCGGTGAAGCCAACCAGCGCGGCGCCAAGCCCAAACGCCATCAGCAGCCCGGCGCCCACGCCGAGCCACAGATACGGCAGGCCGCGACGCGTCTCGGCATCGCCATTCTTCAGCCAGGCATAGAGGATGCCGACGACCAGCAGCGCCTCGACGCTCTCGCGCCAGACGATGAACATGATTTGACCCATTGAAACCTCCGTGTCCCGGCCGCGGCGGGACATCCGCGGCCGCACGATAAATCGGAACTACTTCGCGACGATGACGCCTTGCGCCTGCTGGTGAAAATCGTCGAAGAACTTGTACTCGCCCGGCGACAGCGGCGCGATCACCACGAAGGACTCGGCGCCCGGCGCGAGCACCTTCTCCTTGCGCAGCTGGACGCTCTCGAACTCGACGGCGCCGCGGCCGGTGTTGCGAACCTCGATCTTGATACGCTGGCCGGCCGGAACCTCGATGCGGGCCGGCTTGAGCACGCCATCGGCCATCTCGAGCTGGAAGGTGGGCAGGTCGGCCGCCTGGGCCGTGCCGGCGAGCGCTGCGGTGGCGAATGCGACAGCGAGTATCTTGGGGAATGTCATTGTGCTTCTCGTGGAGGGCGGCATCGCGCGATGCCGCCCGGCCGGATCACCCGGCGGTGGAACGCGATCAGTAACCGCCCTTCTTGCCGATGCCCGCGAACGGGAAATCGTATTCGAGCGTGAACGGCTTGAACCACGGGCCGACGCCGGTTTCCTTGTCGACGTGACGGCCGAAGGCCATGTTGCCCATCTGCATCGGCGGCTTCACCGTCAGCGACAGGTGGTACTTGCCCGGGCCGGCGAGCTTGACGTTGTCGCCGTAGTGCGGGCCGTCGTTCGCGACCATGCCCATCAGCATGCCCTCGGCCTTCCACTTCGCGTCGCCCTGCTTGGTCAGCTTGTACTCGACCTGCAGGTAAGGCATCCAGTCGCCTTCGGCGAAACCGGTCGGGTTGTTCTTCACCGCATGGATATCGGACTCGAGGTGGATGTCGGAATCCGATGCCTTGCGCATCATGCCTTCCGGCTCCATCGTGATCGGCTGCAGATAGACCGCGCCGACCTCCATGCCACCCTGGATCTGCTGCTTGCCGATCGGATACTCGGCGGCCGACGCCGACATCGCGACCAGGGCCGCGGCAAGTGCGACACCACTACGGGTGAAGGATGAAGCGAACATTGACACTCCTCTTTTTATCGTCAGATCGATTGACGTCGCCCGGTCTCGTGCCGGGCGGCGGGGATACTTAAGAACGTTAATGCGAACCATTCTCAATAATTCGGGAGTGTAGCATCGAATCTCGCGGGGAACAAACAGGGAAGAAATTCAAGCCCTTGATATGGAAAGGATTTCGGAAGAATCCGATAGGCGGAATGGAATATGCCGACCCAGCCCTGGGGAGGGACGGATCGGCGAGCGGCACACGCCTATGCACAATGTCAGTTCGCGCCTTCGACGTGATCGCCGACGTTAGCCCCGAACACGCGCTGACGCAGCACCGCGAGCTGGTCGCGCGTCTGCGCGGCCTTCTCGAATTCGAGGTTCTTCGCGTAGTCGACCATCTGCTTCTCGAGCCGCTTGATTTCCTTGGCCAACTGCTTTTCGGACATGTCCTCGAACTTGGCGCGCTGCTGCGCCTCCTTCAGCTCCGCGCGCGCCTCGTCGGCGCTGTAGACGCCGTCGATGATGTCCTTGATGCGCTTGACCACGCCGCGCGGCGTGATGCCGAGCTTCTCGTTGTGCGCGATCTGCTTGGCACGGCGGCGCTCGGTCTCGTCGATGGCGCGGCGCATCGAATCGGTCATGCGGTCGGCGTAGAGCAGCGCCTTGCCGTTGACGTTGCGCGCGGCCCGGCCGATGGTCTGGATCAGCGAACGCTCGGCGCGCAGGAAACCCTCCTTGTCCGCATCGAGGATCGCCACCAGCGAAACCTCGGGGATGTCGAGCCCCTCGCGCAGCAGGTTGATCCCGACCAGCACGTCGAAGGTGCCGAGCCGCAGGTCGCGGATGATCTCCACACGCTCGACCGTGTCGATGTCGCTGTGCAGGTAGCGGACCTTCACGCCGTGATCGGCGAGGAATTCGGTCAGTTGCTCGGCCATCCGCTTGGTCAGCACGGTGATCAGCACGCGCTCGCCGGCCTTCACGCGCTCGTTGATCTCGGCCAGCACGTCGTCCACCTGGGTGGTGGCCGGCCGCACCTCGATCTCGGGGTCGACCAGGCCGGTCGGCCGCACCACCTGCTCGGCGGTCTGGCCCGACACACGGGTCTCGTAGTCGGCCGGCGTGGCCGAGACAAACACCACCTGCCGCATCTTGCGCTCGAACTCGGGAAACTTCAGCGGCCGGTTGTCGAGCGCCGAAGGCAGGCGAAAGCCGTAGTTGACGAGGTTTTCCTTGCGCGCGCGGTCGCCGTTGTACATGCCGTTCAGCTGGCCGATCAGCACGTGCGATTCGTCGAGCAGCATCAACGCGTCGGACGGCAGGTAGTCGACCAGGGTCGGCGGCGGCTCGCCGGGCGCGGCGCCCGAGAAGTGCCGCGAGTAGTTCTCGATGCCCTTGCAGAAGCCGAGCTCCTGCAGCATCTCGAGATCGAAGCGCGTGCGCTGCTCGAGCCGCTGCGCCTCCACCAGGCGGTTCTCGCTGTGGAAGAACTCGAGTCGCTCGCGCAACTCGTCCTTGATGGTCTCGACGGCACGCATCACGGTGTCGCGCGGCGTCACATAGTGCGAGGACGGATAGACGGTGAAGCGCACGATCTTCTGGCGCACCCGGCCGGTGAGCGGGTCGAACAGCTGCAGCGTCTCGACCTCGTCGTCGAACAGCTCGACGCGCACGGCCATCTCGGCATGCTCGGCCGGGAAGATGTCGATGGTGTCGCCGCGCACGCGGAAGGTGCCGCGCTGGAAGTCCTGCTCGTTGCGCGTGTACTGCATCGCGATCAGCCGGGCGATCACGTCGCGCTGGCCGATCCGGTCGCCCGCGCGCAGCGTCAGGATCATCTGGTGGTACTCGGAGGGATTGCCGATACCGTAGATCGCCGAGACGGTCGCGACGATCACCACGTCGCGCCGTTCCATCAGGCTCTTGGTGGCCGACAGGCGCATCTGCTCGATGTGCTCGTTGATCGACGAGTCCTTTTCGATGAACAGGTCGCGCTGCGGCACATAGGCTTCCGGCTGGTAGTAGTCGTAGTACGAAACGAAGTACTCGACGGCGTTGCGCGGGAAGAACTCGCGGAACTCGGCATAGAGCTGCGCGGCGAGCGTCTTGTTCGGCGCGAACACGATGGCCGGGCGGCCGAGCCGCGCGATGGTGTTCGCCATCGTGAAGGTCTTGCCGGAGCCCGTCACGCCGAGCAGCGTCTGGAACGACAGGCCGTCCTCGACACCCTCGACGAGCGTCTCGATCGCGGTGGGCTGGTCGCCCGCCGGCGGATACGGCTGGTAAAGCTGGAACGGCGAACCGTCGAATGCCACGAACTTCGATTCGTCGAGCTCAGCGGAGACTTCAGGGGAGTGTTCGGACATGGATCGAGGGCCTGGCCGCGTGCAAAAGAGTATTTTAGCGCTTCGGTCAATAGCGGGCTGACCGTTAGGCGCAGCCTGCCGCGATATCGACGCCAGGACGCTAGGGGCCTCCTCCAAGGATGTCTGCCCCGGGGCTCCAACACGCGTTCGACGGCCGTTTCGCGCCACCGATACCTGCAACGACACCCCGGCTTTGGCCGAAACCAGGCCGCAATTCGCTACAATAGCCGGATTCGCGCCGCTCGCCCCGGCATCGGCGCCGTCCGCTGGCCCGCCCCCGTCATGGCATGGGAAGCGTGGGAACCGGACCCTGATTTCATTTCACCACTACTGCTGCGAAATCATCATGTCGCTCTTCTCCGCTGTCGAACTTGCGCCCCGCGATCCGATCCTGGGCCTCAACGAAGCGTTCAATGCCGATACGCGCCCGACCAAGGTGAACCTCGGCGTCGGCGTCTACACCAACGAGGAAGGCAAGATCCCGCTGCTGCGCGCCGTGGCCGATGCGGAAAAGGCACGCGTCGCAGCCGGCCTGCCGCGCGGCTACCTGCCGATCGACGGTATCGCCGCCTATGACGCGGCCGTGCAGAAGCTGCTGCTCGGCAAGGATTCCGCACTGATCGCGGCCGGCCGCGTCGTGACGGCACAGGCCATCGGCGGCACCGGCGCGCTGAAGATCGGCGCGGACTTCCTGCGCACGCTGAACCCGAACGCCAAGGTCGCGATCAGCGACCCGAGCTGGGAAAACCACCGCGCGCTGTTCGAGACGGCCGGCTTCAAGGTCGAGGCCTACCCGTACTACGACGCGGCCACCCACGGCGTGAACTTCGACGCGATGCTCGCCGCGCTGAACAGCTACGAGGCAGGCACCATCGTCGTGCTGCACGCCTGCTGCCACAACCCGACCGGCGTCGACCTGAACGACGCGCAATGGGCGCAGGTCGTCGAGGTCGTTAAGGCTCGCCAACTGGTGCCCTTCCTTGACATCGCCTACCAGGGCTTCGGCGAAGACCTCGAAGCCGACGCCGCGGCCGTGCGCCTGTTCGCGGCGGCCGACCTGAACGTGTTCGTGTCCTCGTCGTTCTCGAAGTCGTTCTCGCTGTACGGCGAACGCATCGGCGCGCTGTCGATCATCACCTCGAGCAAGGACGAAGCCACGCGCGTGCTCTCGCAGCTCAAGCGCGTGATCCGCACGAACTACTCGAACCCGCCGACCCATGGCGGCGCCCTGGTCTCGGCCGTGCTGGCCTCGCCGGAGCTGTACGCCTCGTGGGTGCAGGAACTGGGCGAGATGCGCGATCGCATCCGCGCGATGCGCAACGGCCTGGTCGAACGCCTGAAGGCAAGCGGCGTGGATCGTGATTTCGGCTTCATCAACGCGCAACGCGGCATGTTCTCGTACTCGGGCCTGACCGCGGCGCAAGTCGACCGCCTTCGCGAAGAATTCGGCATCTATGCCGTCAGCACGGGCCGGATCTGCGTGGCCGCGCTGAACACGCGCAACATCGACGCGGTCGCGGCCGCGGTTGCCGCCGTCCTGAAGTAAGCCTGCCGGCGCGATCGGATCGCGCCGGTTTGCCTCGAAAACGCGCTCTGCGGAGCGCGTTTTTCATTGGTGCGATGCAGGCCTTACTGCATGAACCAGCCGTGGCTGACGATGAAGGACTGGCCCGTGAGCGCGGCGCTCGGGAAGGCCGACAGGAACAGCACCGTCTTGGCGACGTCTTCCACCGTGGTGAACACGCCGTCGACGGTGTTGCCCAGCATCACGTGCTTGATCACTTCCTCCTCGCTGATGCCGAGCTCCTTGGCCTGCTCGGGGATCTGCTTGTCGACCAGCGGCGTGCGCACGAAGCCCGGGCACACCACATGCGAGCGCACGTTGTGCTTCGCGCCTTCCTTGGCCAGCACGCGCGCCAAACCCAGCAGGCCGTGCTTGGCCGTCACGTAGGCCGACTTCAGCGGCGAGGCCTCGTGCGAGTGCACCGAACCCATGTAGATCACCACGCCGCCGCGATCGTCCTTGTACATGTGCTTGAGCGCGGCCTTGGTGGTCAGGAAGGCGCCGTCGACGTGGATCGCCTGCATCTTCTTCCAGTCCGAGAACGAGTAGTTCTCGATCGGATTGACGATCTGGATGCCCGCGTTCGAGACCAGGATGTCGACCGAGCCGAACTCGGCGGCGACCTTGTCGATGCCGGCATTGACGGCGTCCTCGTTGGTGACGTCCATCGCCACGCCGATCGCCTTGCCGCCGGCCGCCTTGATCTGCTCGGCCACGACGTTCGCGCCGTCCTGGTTCAGGTCGGCGATCGCCACGGCGGCGCCCGCCCTGGCCAGTTCCAACGCGATTTCCTTGCCGATGCCGCTTGCGGCGCCGGTGACCACGGCAACCTTGCCGTCCAGTTTCGAATCCATTTCGACGTCTCCCGATTCAGTGCTCAGATCCAATGAAATCATTGCCGGGCCCTGCGCGACAAGCCGGCCGTTCGGCCAGGTGCCGCCGCAGGCGCGGCGCTGCTATTGTGCATGAAGCCTCCTGCATGCTGTCGGCAAACGGGCTAAGCTAGCCGCTGTCCCAAATTCGAGGAGAGTGACGATGAATTACAGGCGGTTGGGCCGGTCCGGGCTGCAGGTCAGCGAATTGTCGATCGGCTCGTGGGTCACCTATGGCAACCAGGTCGATCATCGAGCCGCGCGCGAGTCGCTGGCCGCGGCACGTGACGCCGGCATCAATTTCTTCGACAACGCCGAAGTCTATGCGAAGGGGCAGTCCGAGGAAATCATGGGCGAGGCGCTGAAGGCGCTCGGCTGGTCGCGCGTCAGCTACGTGGTGTCGACCAAGTTCTTCTGGGGCCTGGCGGAAGCGCCGAACCAGTATCACACGCTGAATCGCAAGTACCTGATGGACGCGATCGACGGCTCGCTGCGTCGCTTGCAACTGGATTACGTCGATCTGGTGTTCTGTCATCGGCCGGATCCGAACACGCCGACCGAGGAAACGGTCTGGGCGATGAGCGATATGATCGCGCGCGGCAAGGCGCTCTATTGGGGCACCTCGGAATGGAGCGCCGACGAGATCCGGGCCGCCTACGAGATTGCCGAGCGGCATCATCTGCACAAGCCGGTGATGGAGCAGCCGCAGTACAACCTGTTTCATCGCCGCCGCGTCGAGCAGGAATACCATCGGCTCTACGAGGACATCGGCCTGGGCCTGACTACTTGGAGCCCGCTGGCTTCCGGGCTGCTGACCGGCAAGTATCGCGACGGCGTACCGGCCGGCAGCCGGGCCGCGGTGCAGGGTTATGACTGGCTGCGCGAGCAGTTGACACATCCGGCAAAAAACGAAGCCGTCGGCAAGCTCGCGAAGGTCGCCGACGAGCTCGGCTGCACGCTCGCCCAACTCGCGATCGCCTGGACGCTCAAGAATCCGAACGTCAGCACCGTGATTACCGGCGCCTCGCGTGTCGAGCAGATCGGCGAGAACATGAAGGCCATCGAGGTTGCCGCACGTATCACGCCGGAATTGAAGCAGCGCATCGAGGAAATCGTCGGCGACCAGGCGCAGTAGGCACGGTCGCGTACAATACCCGGCCGCGCGAGTCCCGCGGGCCGGCGCCGCCTTGGTGGCGCCGGCATCGCGCTCACGCCATCGAATCCGATTTTCTATCGTCTTATCCTGCCATGTTCAGTTATCGCCACGCATTCCATGCCGGCAACCATGCCGACGTGCTGAAGCACGCCGTCGTCGTCCAGTTGCTTCATTACCTGAACAAGAAGGACAAGTCGTACTGGTATATCGATACGCATGCCGGCGCCGGGATCTATGCGCTCGACGAAGGTTTCGCCGCCAAGACGGCCGAATACGAGACCGGCATCGAGAAGCTGTGGAATGCCGATGACCTGCCGGCTGCCCTGGCCGATTATGTCGCCGAGATTCGCGCCTGCAATGAAACCCCGGATCTGCGCTTCTACCCTGGCTCGCCCTACTTCGCGTGGCGCCTGCTGCGTGAACAGGATCGGATGCGGCTGTTCGAGGCGCACAGCACCGAGATCGGCGTTCTGCGGCACAATTTCCGCGATGCAGGTCGTCGAGCGATGATTTTCGCGGCCGACGGCTTCGAAGGACTCAAGGCACTGCTGCCGCCCGCGCCGAGGCGCGCCCTGGTGCTGATCGATCCTTCGTATGAAGACAAGCGTGACTACGCCCGGACGATCACGTGCGTGGAAGAAGGTTTGAAGCGCTTTTCGACCGGCTGTTATGCGATCTGGTATCCGCAGGTGAAACGCCCGGAATCGGAGCGGTTCCCGGATCAGTTGAAGCGCCTGCAGACGACCAACTGGCTGCACCTGACTCTGACCGTCAGCAACCCGCCAGCTGACGGCTTCGGGCTTTATGGAAGCGGGATGTTCATTCTGAATCCACCCTACACGCTGGCGGAGTCGATGCGAGAAGCCCTGCCATACCTGGTCGAGACATTGGGCCAGGACGGCGGTGCTAAGTTCGGCATCGAGCTGCGCAGCGCCTGATAAGCACGCCCAGCATTTGTCTTATCGGCGCGGCCCTGAATCGGTTGGAACGCGAATATAGGGAGCGACGATCAACGGCGTTTGTTGATTGTCCTGCGGCAACTGTGCAGGCTGCCTAATTTGCGCAGGCGCCACAATCGGGGCCGGATTCAGCGGAGCGGTCTGCAACACGACACCTGAACGGCCGTCGTGGATACCGGTTTGCGTGTCGAGCACAACTGGTGGCCGATCTTCCTTCGCCATCACATGGCCGCCCCCGGCCATCGCGGCAAGCATCGCAGCCATCCAGGCACACCGAGCTCCGGCGCGGTGGAAAGAGATTCCCTGGTTCATGCCATCCATCCTCGCTGTCGTGTCCATGTCGAAACGATACAGCCGCTCCCCAAGCACGCGCTAGACACCCGGAGCCTCAAAAAGCAAAAGCCCCGACAATTTCGGGGCTCTTCATGCTTCGCATGCTCAGCGCATGCGACCGACGCCGGTACGACTTACAGCGAGTAGCCGTTCGTTTCGAGGGCGCGAATGCGCTGCTCGAGTTGAACGATGTCGCTCGACGAGGCCAGGTAGGCTTCGCGACGCTCACGTTCAGCGGATTCGAACCAGTAGCTCAGCTTTTCAACGATGTAGGCAACCATGATGCTCTCCAAGGAAGTTTGAGATCCCTCGGTGAATCTGGATAAGGGATATCCCGTATAGGGTTATCCCGAATTATAGCGAGAGCGCACCAGTTTGCTAATGAAATGCACGAATGGGTGGCATGCCGATTTGGAATAATTGACCGACACCTCCATCAACCCTTTGATTTTCAAGGAGATATTGGGAAAAGACGCGGTCATAATTGTTGTCGCATCGCACCATAATGGTGCTCATTCGGGGCAGCCAGTTCCTCGAGGATCGGGCAGTCCGGACGATCGTCGCCGTGACAGTGGGCGGCGAGCTTTGCCAACGTATTGCGCATATCGGTCAGTTCGGCGATGCGTTTATCGAGCTCCGATACGTGCTCGAGCGCGATCACCTTCACCTCTGCACTTGCTCTCGCACGGTCCTGCCAGAGCGCCAGAAGCTTGCGCACATCGTCAACAAGAAAACCAAGGCGACGTGCTTGCCGGATGAATTTCAACAGATGGACCTCGTTGCCGCCGTAAGTGCGATAACCCGCATCGGTGCGCTGGACCGGCTCGATCAGGCCGACACTTTCGTAATAACGAATCATCTTTGCGCTGACGCCCGATGCGCGCGCGGCTTCACCGATATTCACGTTGCCCTCCTGATCAAGTTCTTCCAGATCTTAGCGCGATGAGAAGATGCTTGTGCGCAAGGGGATAGGCATGGAAGGCTGCGTTTGGGCAGCGCAGAAAGACAAAACCCCCGCTGCCTAGAGGCAACGGGGGTTGTCATGGGGGAAGCCTGACGATTACCTACTTTCACACGGGCAATCCGCACTATCATCGGCGTGGAGTCGTTTCACGGTCCTGTTCGGGATGGGAAGGGGTGGTACCGACTCGCTATGGTCATCAGGCTAAAGGGGTTGTCGCGTCGCCATCGGGCGCCACGACCAATCTCGAAGAAGTAGTAACGGGGTTGTGTGTATCAGCACACGAGACTCAATCTGTATGACCTGTCGCGCTCCAAGATCCTGAGCTTATGCTCAGGACGGGATGGCCGCGGTGCATGGGCACCTGCGAACATCGGCGCAGACTGGTTATAGGATCAAGCCTTACGGGCAATTAGTATCAGTTAGCTGAACGCATTACTGCGCTTACACACCTGACCTATCAACGTCCTGGTCTCGAACGACCCTT
>NZ_VWWK01000121.1:0-22690 GCF_011753035.1 Burkholderia sp. Ax-1720
CGGCCAGCAGCAGGCGCAGCGCGCCCGGCGCGCGCCGGAAGCCGTGCAGGGCGAGGCGCTGGTCGAGGCGCGCGGGCCGCGCCGGCATGCCGACGCTCATGGCTGCTGGCCCGCCACCGGCTGCACCACGATCGGCGCGTTCGGCAGCATGCCGTAGGCGGACGGCGCGTAGAGCGCTTCCACGCGCGTCGGCGGCAGGCCGAAGCTGCCGACCGCGTTGAGCCGCATGGTGTACTCGATCGAGGTCTTGCCGGCCGGCAGGTAGCTGTAATAGGCGCGGTAGCCGTCGAAGTCGCGCTCGATGAAGCTCGGCCAGGCGCCATCGCGATTGTTCTCGCCCTGCGTGGCGGTTTCCGAATCGCGGCCCAGGCCCGAGCCCATGATGCTGGTGCCGGCCGGCACCGGATCGTTGATCACCACCCAGGTCATGGCCGCCTGCGCGTCAATGTCGAGATGCACGCGCACCAGGTCGCCGCGCGTGTAGGCGCCCTTCACGGCCGGCTCGAGCGGGGTGAGCGTCTTGGTGATCCGGTAGCCGGACACCACCGGGCGCTTGAGCGGCACGGCCGCGAGGCTCTGGATCATCGCCCAGGGCTTGCCGGTGCCGTCCTGGGTCAGCGACAGCGTGAGCGGCGCATGCGGCGCGGCCGGCCAGGGCAGCAGGGTCGAACGTGCCGCCGCGTTGCGCGTGGCGGCCGGCGTCGAGGCTGCCGCCGAGGGCGCGGCGGCCACCGCCGTGACCGGTGATGCGGCGCTGGCCGGCGCTGCCGCCGCCGCGCCGCCGCCCCAGGCGATGCTGCGTTCCACGTCGCCGAGGCGCAGCGTGGTGCGCCCGGTGACCGGCGTGGTCTCGTAGGTGCGCGAGAAGCGTTCGACGGCCAGCTCGCCGAGCAGGTTCGAGGTGGTGGTCTGCCAGGCGCCGTTGCGTTGCAGCGCCAGCAGCCCGGCCACGATCCTCGGCATCTCGTCCTTCCAGGCCGGGTTGCCGTTGAAGGCCAGCGCGAGCCGCGCGGCATTGCTGTCGTTGCCGCTCATCAGCCACCAGAGGTCGTCGTCGCGCGCGGTCGAGAACACCAGCTGGGTGCCCTGGTAAGCCAGCCGCGCGCGCAGCAGTTGCTCGACCTGGGCGCGTTTGTCCTCGCGCTGCGGGATGTCGGCCACGCGTGACAGGATCGCGTAGTAGTCGAGCAGGGCCGAGGTCGGCCAGCGCTCCGGGGTGATCGCGATCGAGCCGAGCATGCGCGCCTGGGCCGCGTCGTGGCGCGACAGCGCCTCCAGCGCCGCCAGCTTGCGCAGGTCGCGATCCTCGCGCGGCGCCCAACTGTCGCGCGTGATGCGGCCGTCGACGAAGCTGGCCAGCCCGGCCTCGAGCTGCGAGCGCAGCGCGTCGGGCAGGGCGAAGCGCGGGTCGAGCTTGCCGGCCTCGTCGGTCACCGACAACAGGTAGGCGGTCAGGGCGGTGCTGCCCTTCTCGCCGCTGTCGGCCGACAGCGGGAAGTAGCCGGCCAGTCCGTCGGCATCGAGATAGGACGGCATCTGCGCGATCACCGACTGCCACAGCGCCGCGTCGTGCAGGCCGAGCGCGCGCGAGGTCTGCTGCTCCAGGCAGCGATACGGATATTGCTGGAACCAGCGCGTGACGCCGGGCAGGCCGTCGGCCAGCTTCGATTGCAGGGCGATCGAGATGCCGCCGCGCGGCAGGCCGGCGCGATCGGCTGCCGCGTCGGCCGGCGCCGCGACCGGCAGCGAGAAGCTGCCGTCGACTTGCGTGAGGGTGGCCTGCTGCACCGTGACGGGCACGGCCGGCACGATCTTCTGGGTGATCTTCAGCGCATCGGCCGCGTGCGCGCCGCCCTGTTCGGCGGCCGAGATCGACCACGGCAGCGCGCCGCCGCCGTCGGCCGCGCCCACCGGGATCGCGACGCGCCAGCTCAGCTCGCGCGAGGCGCCGGCCGCCAGCTCGACGGTCTGGGCCGCCAGCGCGAGGCCCGGCGCGTTCGGCGTGACCAGCACCTTCATCGCGCGCGAGGTGGTGTTGCGCAGCGTGAAGGGCGCCACCAGCGCGTCGCCCTCGCGCGCCAGCGGCGGCAGGCCCGAGATCAGCTGCAGGTCCTGGGTGCTGCGCACGCTGGCGCGGCCGGTGCCGAAGCGATCGACGCCGACCGAGGCGATCGCCACGATGCTGAAGCGCGTCAGCGCGTCGTTGAGCTTGACGTCGACGCGCGCCTCGCCGTTCGCGTCGAGCGCGACGCGCGGGCTCCACAGCAGCAGGGTGTCGAACAGCTCGCGGGTCGGCGCGGTGCCGCCCCCGCCGCCGGCCGGCACGGCCTTGCGGCCGAAGTGACGGCGCCCGACGATCTCCATCTGCGCGGTGGCGGTTTCCACGCCGTAGCCGCGCCGTTGCAACATCGCGCCCAGCAGGTCCCAACTGTCGTTCGGCATCAGCTCGAGCAGGGCTTCGTCGACCGCCGCCACCGCCACCTCGGTGCCGGCCGGCGCGGGCTTGCCGTCGGGCAGCTTCACGGCGATCCGCACGTGGGCGGTGCCGCGCACCGGGTAGCTGCCCGCGTCGGGCGTGACGCTCACCGCGAGCTTGTGCGGCGCGGTGCCGACCTTGATCTCGGTCAGGCCGTAGCGGAAGGCCGGTTTCGACAGGTCGACCAGCGGCGTGGGCGGCACGTAGCGGCGCCCTTCGTTCCAGAAGGCGCGCGCCCATTCGACCGGCGTCTTCCAGCCCCAGGTGAAGAACGAGTACCAGGGCACCTCGCGCAGCCGGCCGCGCAGCGCCAGCACCGAGACATAGACGTTCGGCCCCCAGCTCGCGTCGACCTTCAGCTCGATGCTCGGGTCGCGTCCGTTCAACTGCACCACGTGGGTTTCCATCACGCCCGAACGCTCGACGGCGACCAGCGCGGTGGCCTGCCGGAACGGCATGCGCACCTGGAAGCGGGCGGTCTCGCCCGGCTCGTAGGACGGTTTCTCGGGAATCAGGTCGATGCGATCGGTATTGTTGCCGCCGAACCAGAGCTCGTCCTCGCGTACCACCCAGATCGAGGTGCTGCCGGTGGCGGCGCGGCCCGAGCCGTCCTTGACCTGGGCCACCAGGGTGACTTCGCCCGCTTCCTTGAGCTTGGCGTCGCAGGCCAGGCGCCCCTTGTCGTCGGTCTTGCCGCTGCACAGCGCGCCCAGGTCGCGCGTCTCGCTGCGGTTGTCGTAGGCGTAGAAGCCGCCCACCATGCGCTTGCGCGAGGAGGTGGTGACGCGCGCGTAGCCATGCACCTCGATCTCGGCGCCCGCGTGCGGCTTGCCGTCGAGGTCGACCGCCAGCGCCGTGACCGGCACCGAATCGCCCACCGCCACCCAGTGCCCGGCCTTGATGCCGGCCGCCAGCGCGGCGGGCCATAGCGTGGTGTCGCCGCGGATCGTCTGGATCTCGCCGTTCGGGTCGGCGAAGGTCGCCTCCAGCGCGAGGCGCTTGGGCGCGTCCACCTTGGGCAGCGATTTCAGCGAGACGGTGCCGCTGCCGTTGCGATCGAGCGTGACCGGCAGCTTGTCGGCCACCAGCTTCGGCGCGTCGGGGTCGGCGCTGGAGGCGGTGGTGTCGCCGCTGTCGTCCTCGTCGTCGCTGGCGCCGGCATCCGAGCCGGGCTGCTCGGCGCGCCAGGGCGTGAAGGAGAAGTCGGGATAACGGTCGCCGAAGGCCGGCGAGGTGGGGCGCAGCAGCGCCGAGACGCGCACCGGCTGGTTGGCGGCCGGCCCGCCCGACAGGTAGTCGAGCTGGACCGCCACCGCGGCCTCGCTGGCGCCCACCAGCGGGCTGGTCTTGGTATCGCGCACGTTCACGCTGCCCTTGAAGACGGGCAGGCGGAACGCCTCGACGCGGAACGAGCCGCTGCCGTAGCTGGCGCCCGAACCGCTGCTCGAGTCGTCCTGGTCGTCGTCGCCGTTGTTGGCTTCGGAATCGTCGGATTTGTCGCCGGCCCGGCCAGTGTCGAGCGTGACGGTGTATTCGCCGAGCTTGGCGCCGGGCGGCAGCGTGAAGCTCGAATCGGCCGTGTGGTCGGCTGCCCACACGAGCGGCTGCCGGTAGACGTCGCCGCTGCCTTCATGGCGGATCGTCACGCGGTTCGGGTACTGCTTGGGGAAGGCCAGGCCGTCGAGCTTCTCGACGCGCAGGTAGTGCTTCATCGAGACCGTCTCGCCGGCCCGCACCAGGGTGCGATCGAACACGGTATGCGCGATCGTGCCGGGGCGCGTGCCGTAGTCGCTCGGCACGTCGAAGCGCCAGGACTCGATGCCGCGGTTCCAGTCGTCGACCACGAAGGCCATGTCGGGCCCGCTGACGGGATCGTTGACGCGCGCCGACACGAAGGTGTTGCGATAGCTGGTCTCGTAGTCGCAGCGGCGATGCTCGGCCAGCGGCCCGTCGATCTTCAGCAGCCCTTGCGCATCGGTGCGCCCCGAGGCGAGCGGCTCGCCGTTGCAGTCGGACACGCGGATCTCGGCGTTCGGCACCGGCTTGCCCTTGTCGAGCGTGGTGACCCACACCAGGCTGTTGTCTCGGCCGCGCTTGAAGTGCACGCCGAGATTGGTGACCAGCACCGTGGTGCGCACGTACATCGAGCCGGGTTTGGCCATCAGCGAGCGGCCCAGCGCCGGCGAGGCGAGTTCCAGCACGTAGAAGCCCGGCTTGGCGATCGGCACGCCGACCACCTCGAACGGGCGCAGCGTGGCCGGGTCGGCCTTGGGCAGCACCAGCTGCTCGACGTGCTGCTGGCCGTCCAGCAAGGACAGCGAACGCACGTCGACGATCCGGTGCACGCCCACCGGCGGTTTCTCGCCGGCCGCGGGCGGCACGAACACCGGGTGCTTGGCGCGCTCGAACAGGCCCGGGCGCAGCGCGTCGATGCTGGCCACCGACATGCCGATGCCGTCCATCTGGTCGACCACGCGCATCCATTCGCGGATCGCGCTGTCGTCCTCGACGCGGATGTTCGAGAATTCGGCCTGGCCGGCGTTGAGCCCGGCGATCTTCAGGTCGGCCTCGACGTTGCGCAGCGTGACCGGCACCAGGGCCGGCGAATCGGGCTCGGCGTAGCGCTCGATGATGCCGAAGGTCGAGGAGGAGAATTTCGCCAGCGGCGGCATCGAGGCGGTGCGCGTCTTGAGCGGAAACAGGTCGGCGTTGGACAGCGGGCGGCCGCTGTCGTCGCTCAGGCCGTCGGGGAGGGTGACGCTGAGCTCGGCGCTGGCCGGCAGCGGCGCGGCGAACTCGACCGTGCGCGTGTCGCTGGATTTGTCGTCGGGCTTGAAGCTCGGCGAGATCGCGCCGTCGGGGCCCTGGAGGCGCAGCTTCTCGGCCGCGGCACGCGAGATCGGCGCGTTGAATTCGATGCGCAGCGGACGCAGCGGCGTGCAGGGCGCCTTGGCGTTCTCGCGCTCGCAACTGAAGGAAGCCGCGAAGGGCTCGCGCACGCGGAAGTCGAAGCGCTTCTCGCTGCCGTTGGCCACCCCGCCGGGGCTTTGCACGCCGGCGCCATAGACCAGCTGCACGGGCTGGCCGGGCGGCAGGGTCTGCGCGCAGCCGAGCGTCAGCACGCGCGCCGCGTCGGCCTTCCAGTGGAAATGATCGAGCAATTGCGCGCGCGTGGCGGCATTGGCGAAGGTGATCGGGATGCGGTTGCCGATCCCGGTCGCCTCGCACCAGATGTGCTCGCGCAGCGAGTCCTCGGTGGCCGGGCCGGTCAGCTTCAGCACGAAGAGCTGGCGCTCCTCGATTTCGCTGCGGCCCGGGCGGATCTCGACCGGGTAGGGGCCGCTGGTCTGGAAGGCGAAGCGGCGCGGGCCCGTCACGGCGTGGCCGGCCGAGGACTTCAGGCCGTCCTCGAGCGTCAGCGTGCAGCGCGTGCCGGCCGGCAGGGCCTGCTGGAACTGGGCCAGCCAGGTGCGATCGTCGTTCCAGACCGCGTCGAATTTCGCGGCCGCGGGGTTATCGCATTGCAGGCGCGCCGGGGCGGGCAGCGAGGGCGAGCCGAAGGCCACCATCGGCTCGTCGAACTTGAGCGTCACCTGCCGGATCTCGGGTGCCGAGCCTTGCGGCGAGACGCTGACGATCTTCGCCGCGTCGGCCGGCCAGCCGAAGCCGCCGATCATGACCGCCGCGAGCGCCGACACGGCACTCCAATACAGGATTTTTTTTGATGTGCTTTGCTTCATCGCTCGCCCGCCCTCGGAGAGATGCTTTTCGGAATGCCTGCGATTCTAACCGAGCCCTTACATCGGTCAGGCGCGATTTTGTCCTGTCCTGGCGCCTGTCCATGGCGCGCGACGGCGCCAGCCATAGCATGATTGCGTCGTCGCGGGAAGCACTGTGGCTTACAGCCGACAGACTATGCGTCGATTCCGTTTATCGAGGAGAGCGTAAGAATTCATATCCTATAAAGACATTGTCCGGCGGCTCGCAAACGCGTACATTTCCGGTCCGCGTCGATGCGCGGGGCCGGAACGGCGCCCGATGCCGGGCGCGAGGCGCCTGCCGCCCTCGCGCCGCCGGGGAATCGGCGAAACAGCCGGATCGTCGACGACTAAACAACAACAGCGCGTGCGCGAACCGTTTCGCACCACGCGCCATGCGTGGCCCGGGGCACCTTCCTTGCCGGTCGCGAACCACAAGCGAGCCGCACGGAAAGTGCCAGTCAAATCTGAGAGAGATCTACAGGCAGGGGATATGAAACTTCGAATCAAAACCATCGCGGCGCTGAGCGTGGCCGTGCCGGCCGCGGCCTTCGCGCAATCGAGCGTCACGCTCTATGGCCGTATCGACGGCGGCGTCGAGTACCTCAACCACGTCGCGAACGCGACGCGCACCGGCAGCGCGACGCGCTGGAGCGCCGAGAGCGGCGACTGGGGCACCAGCATGTTCGGCCTGAAGGGCACCGAGGACCTGGGCGGCGGCAATACCGCGATCTTCGACCTCGAGACCGCGTTCCAGGTGATGAACGGCACCACCGGCGGCGGCCGGATGTTCTCGCGCCGCGCCTACGTGGGCTTGAAGAACAACGAGTGGGGCACGCTGCAGGCCGGTCGCAACCTGTTCATCGACAGCGACGGCGTGTGGGAATTCGATCCGTTCGTGCAGCAGGCGTTCTCGTCGGCCTCGCTGGTGCGCGGCCGCAACTGGCAGCAGACCAGCAACAACATCGAGTATCACAGCCCGGTGTGGAACGGCTTCGACGTGCAGGGGCAGTACGCCTTCGGCAACCAGACCAATTTCAACACCGGCCCGGCCAACGACTTCGGTCGTTCGGACGGCATCATGCTGTCGTATCACTCGGCGCTGTTCGACGTGCGCGGCATCTATGACGAGCTGCGCAACAACAACGGCAAGATGGACAACATCTTCACCGCCTCGCGCGAATACTTCGTCGGCACCAACATCTACGTACAGAAGTTCAAGATCCAGGCCGCCTACACGCACTACCAGGCACCGGACACGCCGCAGGGCCTGGCCGACCGCGCCGACCACGTCTGGCTGGGCGCGACCTACACGGCCACGCCGGCCTGGGCGGTAACGGGCGGCGGCTACTACGTGCGGGTCGGCAGCGGCAACGGCGATGCGACGCACGACGCGTCGGGCCACGCGATCATGTACGTGCTCGGCACCACCTACAACCTGTCCAAGCGCACCTTCCTGTACGGCACGGTGGCCTACATGCGCAACAGCGGCAACTCGAACTTCTCGCTGATCGCCTCCTCGCGCGACGCCACCAACGGCACCAACCCGCTGACGGGCGAATCGCAGACCGGCGCCTACGTCGGTATCATGCACAACTTCTAGGCGGCGCAACGGCCGGCTCGGTTCGAGCCGGTTCGCTCGGCGCGAATGCAAATCAGCCCGGCATGGTGTCGACCATGCCGGGCTGATTGTTTTTGGGCGCGGCGCTGCTTCAGTCGCCGGCGGTCCACTCCACGTTGGCGCCGACCGAACGCAGGTTCTCGACGAAGTGCGGATGCGCGCGGCGGATCGGCTGGGCGTTGAGGATCTCGGAGCGGCCCTCGATGCTGGCGGCCACCATCAGCAGCGCGATCGCCACGCGGATGATGTAGGGGCTCTCGACGCGGGCCGGCGACAGCGGCAGGCCGCCGAAGGTGATCAGGCGATGCGGGTCGGACTGGAACACGTGCGCGCCGAACTTCGAGAGCTCGCCGGTCCAGCCCATCGCGCCGTCATAGACCTTGTTCCAGAACATCACGCTGCCCTCGGCCTTCACGCCGAGCGCGATGAAGATCGGCAGCAGGTCGACCGGCAGGTAGGGCCAGGGCGCCGCCTCGATCTTGGTCAGGATGTTCTGCGTGAAGGGCTTGCGCACGCGCATCACGCCGTCGCGCACCGCGCGCGACCAGCCGTTCTCGTGCGTGACCTGCACGCCGAGCTTGGCGAAGGTGCGGTCGATCAGCGGGAACATTTCGGGGCCGCTGTTGCGCACCGCGATGTCGCCGCCGGTGATCGCGCCGAGCGCGAGGAAGGTGGCGATCTCGTGGAAATCCTCGGCGAAGCGGTGCTCGCCGCCGCCCAGTTTGCCGCCGCCCTGGACCCGGATATGCGAGGTGCCGATCCCCTCGATCGGCACGCCGAGCATCGTCAGGAAGCGGCAGAACTCCTGCACGTGCGGCTCGGATGCGGCATTCACGAGCGTCGAGACGCCGCCGGCGGCGGTCGCGCACAGCACGAAGTTCTCGGTGGTGGTGACCGAGGCGTAGTCGAGCCAGTGGTCGTTGGCCTGGAGCGGGCCGGCCACGCGCAGGATCAGCGAGTCGGAGGTCTGCTCCAGCGTCGCGCCGAAGCGCTCGAACACTTCCACGTGCGGGTCGATCTCGCGCACGCCGAGCGTGCAGCCGGTCACGTCGCTCTCGAGCCGCGCCACGCCGAAACGGGCCAGCAGCGGCGGCACCAGCATGATCGAGGAACGCATCTCCTCGGGCAGGCGGTGCACGGCCGGGTCGAACTGGGTGGCGCGGTGATGCAGGTCGAGCACGCCGGTGGCGTAGTCCATCGAGACATCGCTGCCGAGCGTGCGGAAGATGTCGAGGATCTTGCGCACGTCGGTGATGTCGGGCACGCCGATCAGCTTCAGCGGCTGGTCGGTCAGCAGGGTCGAGCAGAGGATCGGGAGGACGGCGTTCTTGTTGGCGGACGGCGTGATTTCCCCGCGAAGCGGGGTGCCGCCGTGGACTAGCAGATTCGACATGGTTCGGCGCGTTTGGAATGAGAGATGGCGCAAGGTTCGTATCATGCCATCGTTTCGACGCCGGGGCGCGCGCAATCGCTGCCCGGCGGCCCCGGGCGCGGCGCGGGCCGGCCCTTGGTTCCGACCCCTTGTGGAAGGCGCCGAGCGGCTGGATCGGCGCTTCGCGGCGACGCCTCAATCGAGCCGCTTGCCGGCGCGCTCCTCGATGCTCGCGAGCGCGGCGAAGCTGAGCGTGCCGCAGGCGATCGCGTACCAGGCCGGCGCGGTCGGGTCGCCGGTGGCGGCGATCAGCCAGGTCACGATGAACTGCGCGAAGCCGCCGAAGATCGCCACGCCGAGGCTGTAGACCAGGGCCCCGCCGGTGGCGCGTACCGCGCGCGGAAACAGCTCGCCGAGCATCGGCGCGGTGGCGCCGCAATAGAGCGCATGCACGACGCTCAGCACGGCGATGGCGCCGAGCAGCGAGGCGGCGCCGGGCCAGCGGTTCAGCGCGACGAAGGCCGGGTAGATCGCCAGCGTCAGCACCAGGCGCGACCAGCCCGCCACCGGCTTGCGGCCGATGCGATCGGCCAGCGCGCCGCCCAGCGGCGAGACCAGCATCAGCGCGATGCCGGCCACGCAGCCGGCCAGCATGGCGATCCAGGCCGGCAGGTGCAGCGTGCGCACGCCGTAGATCGCCATGTAGAAGACGATGATGTAGTGCGTGGCGGTGCCGCCGATGGTCAGGCCCAGGCCCGCGAACAGCGCGCGGCGATGGCGGCGCAGCACCGCCGCAAGCGGCAGCGGCGCGGGGGCATCGCCGGTGCCGCTGCCACTGACGCTGGCGGCGGGTCGATGCGCCTCGTCGATGCCGCGCCGCAGCCAATAGCCGAGCGGCACGAACAGGGTGCCGATCACGAAGGGCACGCGCCAGCCCCAGCTGTCCAGTTGCGGCGCGCTCAGCGTCGCGTTCAGCACCGCGCCGGTCAGCGCGCCGGCCAGCGCCGCCAGCCCCTGGCTGGAGAACTGGAACGAGGCATAGAAGCCGCGCCGGTGCGGCGGCGCCTGTTCGATCAGCAGCGTGGTGGAGGCGCCCACCTCGCCGCCCGAGGCGAAGCCCTGCAGCAGCCGCGCGAGCACCAGGATCACCGGCGCGGCCAGGCCCGCCTGCGCGTAGGTGGGCGCCGCCGCGATCATCGCGGTGCCCAGCGCCATCAGCAGCAAGGTCAGGATCATCGCGCTGCGGCGGCCCGCCCGATCGGCGTAGATGCCGATCACGACGCCGCCCAGCGGGCGCGTCACGAAACCCACGCCGAAGCTGGCCACCGCCAGCATCAACTCGCCGAAGGCCGAGCCGACCGGGAAGAACAGCCGGCCGATCAGCAGCGCGAAATAGCTGTAGACGGTGAAATCGTAGAACTCGAGCGCATTGCCGACGGCGGCCGCCGCGATCAGGCGGCGGGCCTGGCGGCGCGAGGCGCGGGCGGCGGGCAGGGCGACTTCGACGGCGGGCGATTCCATCGGCACCTCGGAGCGGGAACGGAAGCGGGGGAAGGAACGGAGAAGCAGCGGAGCAGCAGTGGAGAAGCCGCGGAGCAGGCGCGCAAGGCAAACGGCTCGCGGCGCTCGGCCTGTCATCCCGCGGCGAAGCGGGAGCAGGCGGCGCCGCGCGCCTTGCTCGCTCAGTCGACCAGCCAGCCCTCGGCGACGCGCACCCAGTAGCTCGCGCCGATCGGCAGGATCGCGTCGTTGAAGTCGTAGCCGGGGTTGTGGACCATGCAGCCGCCATGGCTGCCGGTGCCGTTGCCGAGCAGCGCATAACAGCCGGGGCGCTGCTCCAGCATGTAGGCGAAATCCTCGCTGCCCATCAGCGGGGCCGTGTCCATCTCGACGCGCGCCTCGCCGAGCATCGCGCGCGCGATGCTCGCCGCGAATTCGGTCGGCGCCTCGTGGTTGACGAGCACGGGGTAGCCGTGGTCGTAGTCGATCTCGACGCCGAGCCCGTAGGCGGCCGCGTGGCCGCGCACCAGCTCGCCGATCCGCGTTTCGAGCTGCGCGCGCACGCCGGCGTCGAGCGCGCGCACCGAGAGTTTCATCACCACTGTCTCGGGAATGATGTTGAAGGTCTCGCCGGCCTGCACGCTGCCGACCGTGATCACGGCCGCCTGCTGCGCGTCGATCTCGCGCGCGACGATGGTCTGCAGGGCCAGCATCAGGCTGCCGGCCGCCGACATCGGGTCGCGCGCCATGTGCGGCATCGCGCCGTGGCCGCCCACGCCCTTCAGGCGGATCGTGACGCGATCGCAGGAAGCCATCGCGGGGCCGCTGCGGAACGCCATCTCGCCGACCGCGCGGCCCGGCATGTTGTGGAGCGCGAAGATGGCGTCGCAGGGAAAGCGCTCGAACAGGCCGTCGTCCATCATCGCCTTGCCGCCGCCGAAATTTTCCTCGGCGGGCTGGAAGATCAGGTTCAGGGTGCCCGAGAAACGCCGCGTGGCGGCCAGGTGGCGCGCCGCGCAGAGCAGCATCGCCGTGTGCCCGTCGTGACCGCAGGCGTGCATCTGGCCGGCGTGGCGGCTCGCGTAGGGCAGGCCGGTGGCTTCGTGGATCGGCAGCGCGTCCATGTCGGCGCGCAAGCCCAGCGTGCGCCGGCCGTCGCCGGCCCGCAGCACGCCGACCAGCCCGGTGCGGCCGATTCCGCGATGCACCTCGTAGCCCCATTGGGCGAGCAGCCCGGCCACCAGTTCGCCGGTGCCGGTTTCCTCGAAGGCGAGCTCGGGATGGGCATGGATGCGGCGGCGGATCTCGACGAACTCGGGGGCGAGGTCGGCGATGCCGGCGAGGACGGGCTCGGTGGCGGTCATGGAAACTCCGTGGGTGAGCGCCTGGAAGCCGCCCGGCGGCGGGCTCGGATCAGGCGAAATATCGAACGATCGCGCTCAAGCATAGGGATTTCCGACGCTCACCATAAGCTGATAAATTGCGTCGATGACAACCCGTGGTTGCCTCGGGAAAACCCTCGATACACGCGCCGGCCCAACCGCCGGACTCGCTTCCCCGCCATGAAATATCACCAGCTCAAGGCCTTCCTCTCGGTGGCCGACGAAGGCAGCATCCGCGCCGCAGCGCGCAGCCAGAACCTGTCGCCGGCCGCGCTGACCAAATCGCTGAAGGAACTGGAGCAGGCGCTGGGCGTCTCGCTGGTGCTGCGCACCGCGCGCGGCGTGCAGTTGACCGACTTCGGCCAGCGCCTGCTGGTGCGCGCGCGGCTGATCGTGGCCGAGATGCAGCGCGCCCGCGAGGACATCGAGCAGGCGCTCGGCGCGAGCCATGGCTCGGTGGCGGCCGCGATCACGCCGGCGGTGGCGCTGTCCCTGCTGCCCGATGCCTACCGGGCGTTCCGGCGCCGCTTCCCGCTCACGCGCGTGAGCCTGCAGGAAGGCTTCCCGGGCGTGGCGCTGCCCAGGCTGCACGACGGCACGCTCGATTTCGCGGTGGCGGTGGTGGTGCCCGAGCTGCTGGCCGCCGAGTTCGACCACGACACCCTCTACACCAGCCGCCTGGCGATCGCCACGCGCCGCGGCCATCCGCTGGCGGGCGCCACCTCGCTGGCCGAGCTCGTCGAGGCCGAGTGGCTGCTCAATCCCTCCCCGGAAAGCTCCTCGCAGATGCTATTCGACTGCTTCAGCGCGAACCGCCTGCCGGTGCCGGCGCGGATCGTCGAATGCCCGAGCTTCGGTGTCGCGCAGACCTTGATGGCCGGCACCGACCTGGTGGCCGCGCTGCCCGTGCAACTGCTCGATGCGCCGCTGGCGCGCGAGCGTTTCGTCGAGGTGGCGGTGCGCGAGACGATCCCGGCGCTGTCGATCCAGGTGGTGCGGCGGCGCGATACGCCGCTCACGCCGGCCGCCGCGATGCTGATCGACTGCCTGCGCGATGCGGCGCGCCGTGCCGGGCTGGCCCCGCCGCCTGCGCCGGTGCCGTGAAAATCATCGGAATCCTTACGAATGCGAGGTGCGGGCACGCGCGATGCTAGGTGCCGAAAACAATGCCGAAAACAAAAAACCTCGCCGAAGCGAGGTTTTCGAGTGCCGGGCGCGGGCGACCCGGAAGACCCGGCGCCCGGCGAAGCCGATGCGGCTTACAGGCAGGTGCTGAGATCCGCGGCGGCCGGATTCGCGGCATCGCCCACCGAGCGGAAGCCCACCCAGGTCGCGGCGCCCGAGACGCGGGCCGGACGCACCATCGCGGCGGCGCCGTTCGGCGGCTGCTGGCCCGGCACGTAGACGTCCATCGCCATGTCGTTGGCGAGCACGTCCTGCGAGATCACTTGCTGCTGGGACTTGTCGGCCCAGGTCTTGGCGATGCAGGCGGCCACCTGGTTCGCGGGCTTCTGGCTCTGACCGACGTTCTGGATGGTCCATTGCGGTTGCTGTTGCGCAAAGGCGGAAGCGGCGACGGTCAGGGCGATGAGCGGCAGCAGTTTCTTCATGTTCTCTCCTTGTTCGGTCGTTGGGACATGCCGGGCATCTTGTACGTCGATGTCGGCAGGGACTACGAAAGTGTCAGATCGCCAGTTTCCCATCATGTTCCGGTCGATTGCGCAACAGTTTGTTAAGTTGCTTGCCGAAACGTGACGAGACGTTTCCAGGTGTTTCGGAAAACGGGGCTGCCCTGGTCGCTGGTCTTGCGAAGTGGCATGGAGGGCCGGTCGGGATGCTGCGTGGAACCGGCGGTGACGATCGGCTCGGCAGCGGCTGCGCCGGCGCGATCGATCGAGGGAAGCGAGGTGGCCGTCAGCCTACGCCGCGGTTCTGGGATCGCTGGCGTAGTGTCGGTGCTGAACGGTGGCCCCGTCGCGTTTGACTGCATGATCGCAAAAAAACGCGGGGAGGATTGTTAAGCACATTTAAATCCATCACGTCGATTGTGACGATTCGTGCTCGGGGCCGGACGGGATTTTCGCGTGGCGCGTCGCGTGCCCGGCCAGGCCGCTCGCGGGCCGTTCCATCGCGCCCGTTCATCGCGCCCGTGCGGCGCGGCGCGCGGGGCGCATCGGGCGCATCGCGTGGAAGCGCTCGCGCTTGTGCTCCTCGTCGAAATGGCGCAGGGCCGGCTTGACCAGGTCGCTGCGCGAGACGATGCCGAGCAGGCGCCGCGAAACCGGATCGTCGAGCACCGGCAGCCGCTCGAGCCCGTGCACGGCCAGCCGCGTGGCCACCAGCCGGCAGGTTTCGTTCGGCTGCGCGCAGGCGCCGGGCGAGACGCCGCGCAGCGCGGCCTCGAGCGTGGCTTGCCCGCCATGGGCGGCGTCCAGCGCGTCGAGCCGCGCGCGGTCGAGCATGGCCAGCAGCACGCCGTCGCGCAGCACCGGATAGGCGCGATGGCGCTGGTCGGCGCCGAACTGGGCCAGGCGCGTCGCGGCGATCGTTGCGTGCGCATCGATCGCGAGGGCATCGCGCGTCATCACGTCGGCCACGTCGTGGCGTTCGAGCGGATCGACGCCGTATTCGCGGTAGATGTGATAACCGCGTCGCGCGATCTTCTCGGTCATGATCGAGCGCCGCATCACCAGCGCGGAGAAACCGTGCGCCACCAGGGTGGCGGCCAGGAGCGGCAGCAGCGCGTTGGCGTCGTGGGTGAGGCCGAAGGCGAACACCACGGCCGTCAGCGGCGCGCCGAGCGTGGCGCCCAAGGTGGCGGCCATGCACACCAGCGGCCACAGCGCCGGATCGGTGCCGGGCAGCGTCGCGCCGAGCAGGGTGCCGAGCCCGGCGCCGAGCATCAGCAGCGGCGCCAGCACGCCGCCCGAGGTGCCCGAGCCGAGCGCGACCACCCAGATCACCGCCTTCACGGCCAGGATCGCGACCACCACCTGCAAGGCCAGGTGGCCGTGCAGCAGGTCGCCGATCACGTCGTAGCCGACGCCCAGCGCGCGCGGCTCCAGCCAGCCTCCGATGCCGACCACGACGCCGCCCAGCGCGGGCCACCACATCCAGTGCAGCGGCAGCTTGCCGAACGCGTCCTCGGTACGATAGAGCGCGGCCGACAGGCCGCTGGCCAGCGCGCCGGACAACAGGCCCGCCAGCAGGCAGACGCCGAGCGCCGAGGGGGACGGCACGGCGGTGACGAGCGGGAACAGCGGTTCGCCGCCGAAGCAGAGCGCGCGCGCGAAGCCGGCCACGGCGCAGGCCAGCGCCACCGGCAGGAAGCTGCGCGGGCGCCATTCGAACAGCAGCAGCTCGACGGCCAGCAGCACGGCCGCCACCGGCGTGCCGAACACGGCGGTCATGCCGGCCGCGGCGCCGGCCACCAGCAGCGTCTTGCGCTCGGCCGCGGTGAGCTTGAAGCATTGCGCGATCAGCGAGCCGAGCGCGCCGCCCGTCATGATGATCGGGCCTTCGGCGCCGAACGGCCCGCCGCTGCCGATCACGATCCCCGAGGACAGCGGCTTGAGCACGGCCACCTTCGGCGACATGCGGCTCTTGCCGAACAGGATCGCCTCGATCGCCTCGGGGATGCCGTGCCCGCGGATCTTCTCCGAGCCGAAGCGCGCGATCAGGCCGACCACCAGGCCGCCCGCCACCGGCACCGCGATCACCCAGGCGCCGAGCGTGTTGCCGGCCGGCGAGCGGTCGGCGAAGGACCAGTGGCCGAAGAAGAACAGGTTGGTGAACAGGTGGATCAGGTTCAGCAGCACCACGGCCGCGAGCGTGCTGGTCACGCCGATCACGGCCGCGAGCAGGGCGATGCGGGGCAGGCGGACATTCGGCGCGAAATCGCGCTTGTGCGGGGCGGCGAGGTGCATGGCGGGCAGGAGAAGAAGGGGGGAGTCAGTAGTCGATCCGCGGCACCTGGAAGGCGCCGCGCAGGGATTTCAGCTCGGCGCGGTGCAGCGCGGCCAGCCGTGTCAACACCGCTTCGCCGGCTTCGAGCAGATGGACCTCGACCTGGCGGCGGTCGCTCGCGCTGCTGCGCCGCTCGACCAGGCCGGCGGCCTCGCAACGCGACACCAGCGCGACCACGCCGTGATGCTGGGCCTGCAGCCGCTCGGCCAGCTCGCCGATGGTCGCCCAGGCGCGCGCCGGGAAGCCCTTGATGTGGAGCAGCAGCAGGTATTGCAGCGGCGTCACGCCTTCGCTTTGCGCGGCGCGCTCGGAGAAGCGCTCGAAGCGGCGCATCTGGTAGCGGAATTCGGACAACTGCTCGAAGTCGCGCTTGTGCAGGCCGTGGTTCGGATCGGTCATCGAAGCTCTGGCCATTAAAGAATCAGCGAATATATCACGACATGATATATGTGGCCGAAATCCGGGCTGGAAACGGCGAAACACGATATGAAGGATCGGCTTGCCGCTCAGGCGGCCTGCAGGACCTGGGTGCGCCGGTACAGCGCCGAGATCAGGTCGGCCTGCGTGACCAGCCCGACCAGGCGCGCCGCGGCGTCGACCACCACGATCACCGGCTCGCCGGCCTCGGCGAACAGCGGCACCAGGTCGGTGACCGGCTCGGTCGAGAGGATGCTCGGCACGCCGGTGAGGATCGCCTGCTGGATGGTCGGGTCGCATTTCGCGTCGAGGATGGCCGGATCGCGCCGGGATGCCGGGCTCGCGGCCGCGGCGAGCGGGGCCAGCCGCGCGCGGGTGACGATGCCGAGCACCCGGCGCGTGGCGTCGACCACCGGCAGCGTCTCGGTGCCGTGTCGCTCGAACATGGCGAGCGCGCTCGACACGCGGGTTTCCGGGCCGAGGCTCGCCGCCGGCCGGGCCACCAGGTCGGCGCAGCTCATGGCGCCGAAGGTGCGCGCGTAGGCGTGCAGCTCGGTTTCGCGCAGCAGCGCGTCGAGATCGTCGGTGGAGACGTCGAGCCATTCGGTGCGACGCTTCAGGACCGCCTCCAGGTCCTCCCGCGAGAAGCCGCGCGCCGACGGCCGCTGGGCATCACGCGGGGCTGCCGCGCGATGCGGATAACGATGGCCGGTGAGGGCGTGATAGACCAGCGCGGCGGCCAGCAGCGCGGCCGATTGCACGGCGATCGGCTCGAGCACGAAGCCGAAGCCGAGCGCATGCACCGAGGGGCCGCCGACCACTGCCGTCAGGGCCACCGCGCCCGAGGGCGGATGCACGCAGCGCAAGGCCAGCATCGCGCCGATCGCGAGGGCGATCGCCAGCGAGGCGGCCAGCACCGGATCCGCGATCCAGCGCGCGCAGGCCACGCCGACCGTCGCCGCCACCAGGTTGCCGCCCATCAGCGACCACGGCTGCGCCAGCGGGCTGGCCGGCACCGCGAACAGCAGCACGGCCGAGGCGCCCATCGGCGCGACCAGCAGCGGCACCGCCTCGGGGATACCGGGCAGCAGGCGCATGCTGATGCCCACGCAGGCGATCCCGACCAGCGCCCCGAGGCAGGAGCGCAGCCGCTCGCGCGCGCTGAGCGTGACCGGCGAGGGCGCGAAACCCAGCAACCAGGCGCGCAGGCGGGCGGCGAACGACGGGGACGATGAGGGCGGCGATGGCGGCAGGGAAGCGGGCGGCATGAGTCAGGCGAAGGGCGGCGATCGGTAGCCGCGAATTATATCGCAACATGATATTTATCATGGTGCGCGCCGGGCGATCATGGTGCGAATGTGTGCCGATTCGGGGCATCGAGCGGCCATGGCGGTGCGTATCGTGACGATGGCCGGCGCATCCGTCACGATCCTGTCGCCTGGCTGAACAAAATGAAATCGTGATGCGCCCATGCACGATTTCACCTGCTCAGGCGTACAATTCGCGCCAACTTCGATTGTTTCAGATCAAATTCCACAAACATGCCGCCCGCGATCCCGATCCCCAGCCTGCTTCACCGGCCGAGGTCGAGCCATCGCCGGGCGTGCCGCACGGCCCGGGCCGTCGCGGCTTTGCTCGATCCCTCGTTTCCCTGATCCCCCCATGGACATGCTCGAAAACATGCGGCTGTTCGTGCGCGTCGTCGAGGCCGGCAGCTTCACCGCCGTCGCCAAGGAAATCGCCGCCACCACAGCGCAGGTATCCCGCGCCGTCTCGAACCTCGAGGCGCACGTTCAGACGCGCCTGCTGCATCGGACCACGCGCCATCTCGGCCTGACCGAAAGCGGGCAGCGCTATTTCGAACGCTCGAAATCGATCCTCGCCGAGATCGACCACGCCAATGCCGAGGCGCGCAACGCGCTGCTCAAGCCGAGCGGCAGGATGCGCATCCACGCGATGACGGGGTTGGGGCAGAGCCACGTGGTGCCGGCGGTGGTCCGCTACCAGGACGACAATCCCGAGGTATCGGTGGACCTGACGCTCGCGCAGCGCATGCCGAACCTGGTCGAGGAAGGCTACGACGTGTCGATCGTGACCGCCGCGCAACTGCCGGATTCGGGATACGTGGCGCAGACCTGCGGGGAGAGCTGCAGCGTGCTGGTGGCTTCGCGCGATTACCTGGCGCGCCACGGCACGCCGAAGACGCCCGACGACCTGCTCAAGCACGTGTGCCTGCGGCTCGACACGCCGTCCTCGCCGGGCGGCGAGTGGCGGCTGGAGCGCAACGACGGTGAGGAGCAGCATTTCGACCTGCCGCCCTCGCCGTTCCAGGTGAACGTGCCGGATGCGCTGGCGGTGGCGCTGCGTTCGGGGCGGGGGATCGGCTCGATCGCGCTGTACACGGCGATCGACGACCTGCGCTCGGGGCGCCTGGTGCGCGTGCTGCCGAACTACCGGCTGCACACCATCCACGTATATGCTGTCTACGCCTCGCGTCGCTACCTCGACGCCAAGACGCGGACCTTCCTCGACCACCTGCGCACTACCCTGACGCCGGCGCTCGCCCACGACCTGGTCGAGCTGGAGCGCCTGGCCAGCCCCGTCGCGACGGGCGCCTGAGGAACTCGGCGGCGCGGGAAGGTCGCGCCGCCGCTTGCGGGTTCAGTGCGTGATCGACAGGAACAGATAGGCCGCGAACAGCCACAGGTGGACCACGCCCTGCAGTACCGTGGTGCGGCCGGTGCCGAGCGTGAGCGTGCTGACCAGCAGCGTGAGCGCGAGCAGGGCGGTTTCCATCGGGCCGACGCCGAGCGTCAGCGGCTGGCCGGTCCAGACGAACACGGCGGCCACGGTGGGGATGGTCAGGCCGATGCTGGCGAGCGCGGAGCCCAGTGCCAGGTTGAGGCTGGTCTGCAGCCGGTTCGCGCCGGCCGCGCCGACCGCGGCCAGCCCTTCGGGCAGCAGCACCAGCGCGGCGATCACGATGCCGACCGTGGCCTCGGGCGCGCCCAGTTGCGCCACGCCGCGCTCGACCGCCGGCGACAGCAGCTTGGCCAGCAGCACCACGGCCACCAGGCTGATGAACAGGAAGCCCACGCTGGTCAGGGCGGTCCTGACGCTCGGCGGCACCGCGTGGACCGATTCGTCGGCCGTGTCGGGCACCAGGAAATAGTCGCGGTGGCGCACCGTCTGCACGAACACGAACATGCCGTAGAGCACCAGCGAGGAGACGCCCGCGAAGGCGAGCTGGGAAGTGGAGAACTGCGGGCCGGGCGCCGCGCTCAGGTAGTTCGGCATCACCAGCGAGAGCACCGACAGCGAGGCCAGCACGGCCAGCGCCTTGTTGGCGCCGCGCCCCTGGAAATCCTGCTCGCCGTGCTTCCAGCCGCCGACCAGCAGGCACAGGCCGACGATCCCGTTGCAGACGATCATCACCGCCGCGAACACCGTGTCGCGCGCGAGGCCGGCCTTCTCGGGGCCGGAGGACAGCATCACCGAGACGATCAGCGCGACCTCGATGATGGTCACGGCCACCGCCAGCACCAGGGTGCCGAACGGCTCGCCGACGCGGTGCGCGACCACCTCGGCATGGTGGACGGCCGCGAACACCGAGCCGGCCAGCGCCACCGCGATCAGCGCGATCGCGAAACTCTCGCCGGGAATGAAGCGCGACAGGCCGAGGATCAGCCACGCGGCAATAGGCGCCCAGAGGGTCCAGCGAGGCAGGGCATTCGAGGAGTGCGGCATCGGGGATCCTTGGGTCGGGGTGGAGGCGGGGGAAATTCTAACAGGCGCGGGCCGGTGTTCCGGCCCCGCGATACCCGGATGCGACCAATGGAGCGGCCGGCGCCGGCTCAGGCCGCCGCGCCGTTGGGGCGCGCATCGACCTTGCGGTCGATCTCGTCGCGGTTCGGCAGGGTCTTGATGTCGTAGTCGGCCTGCAGGGCCAGCCAGAACTCCGGCGTGGTGCCGAAGTAGCGCGACAGGCGGTAGGCCGTGTCGGCGGTGATGCCGCGCCGCTCGTTGACGATCTCGTGCATGCGGGTGGCCGGCACCATCAGCGCCAGCGACAGCGCGTTGACGCTGAGCGCGAGCGGCACCAGGAACTCCTCGCGCAGGATTTCGCCGGGGTGGATGGCGGGCATCGCGTTGACGGGCTTCACACTCTTGGCATTCATGCGGACCTCGCGGCTGAATCAGTGGTAATCGACGATCTCGACGAGCTCGGGCCCCCGGCTGCTCCAGACGAAACAGAGGCGCCAGCGCTCGTTGATCCGGATGCTGTATTGCCCCGCGCGATCGCCGAACAGGCCTTCGAGCTGGTTGCCGGGCGGCACGGCCAGGTCGCGCAGCGCCTGGGCCGCATCGAGCATGGCCAGCTTGCGCTGGGCCACGCGTGCCACGGCACGCCAGGCCGGCGGCGATTCGCCGGCGAACAGCGCGGCGGTGCGCTTGCATCGGAATGACTGGATCATAATGGAGTGGGTATAACGTGTAAAGTAATACGCGACCCAATCCGCGCAGATGTGCGGATTTGCCCGCGAGCCCCCTCGACTGTGAACCCCGCGCTCGCCGCGGCCCATTCGTCCAAATGGCCAGCGCGGGCGCGCGGCGCTGCACTACAATGGCGCCGGCCCGCGATTCGGCCGCCTTCGAGAGCGGCCCCGAGGCTCGATCCGCATCCCGCTTTCGCACGATCCCTTGATCCTTCCGACCGATGATCATTGACCGCCTGATTTCCGAGATCCTGTTCGGCTTTACCGGCCTGATGGGCATCATCAACCCCTTCGGCATCGCCTTCCTGTTCCTCGAGCGCACCGATTCGCTCACCGAGCGGCAGCGCGCCGTGCTCGCGCGCAAGGTGGCGATCAACGCCTTCATCGTGCTGCTGGTGGCCTTCTTCCTCGGCACGCCGGTGCTGCATTTCTTCGGGATCTCGATGGAGGCGCTGCGCATCGGCGGCGGTTTCGCGGTGGCCGTGTCGGGCTGGCAGATGCTGAACGCGCCCGACGTGCCGGGCGGCGACGCGGCCGTCAAGCCGATCGACCCGCGCAACGTGATGGCGCGCGCCTTCTTCCCGCTGACGATTCCGCTCACGGTCGGCCCCGGCTCGATCGCCACCGCGATCGCGCTGAACGCCAATCGCACCCACAAGCTCTCGGAATTCCTGCTCTCGAGCATCGTCTCGGTGGCCGTGTCGGCGCTGGTCGCGCTGGTGATCTGGCAGACCTACAGCCGCGCCGAGGTGCTGGCCCGCTATCTCGGCACCGAGGGCACCAAGGTCGCGCAGCGCGTGTCGGCCTTCCTGCTGTTGTGCGTCGGCGTGCAGATCATGCTGACCGGCTTCTCGGCCTTCCTGCAGCCGCTGGCCGACCAGATCAAGTAAGCCTGCCTGGAAGGACGGCGCGCTCGCGGTCGGGTGGACGCGCGGCGCGCGCCGGGGCTCGGAATCGAGCCGTGGAGGATGACGGCGCCGCGCCGCGCGGGCGGGCGCCGGGTTGATGCGTCAGGCGCCGGTGGCGGCGCGCAGCGGGTAGGTGAACAGCGCGAAATGGATCAGGTCGAAGCCCGCGTGGGCGAGCCAGGCCGCGCGCAGGCCGCCGAAGCGGTAGGCCAGGCCGTAGCCGATGCCGGCCAGTGCCGCGAAGCCGATCAGCGCGATGCCGCCCGAGGCGTGGGTGGCCGCGAACAGCAGCGAGGCGACCAGCACCGCCAGCCATTGCCCGCCGCCCACGCGCGCCAGCGCGATTTCCAGGCCGCGCTGCACCCAGCCGCGGTAGAAAGCCTCCTCGGCCAGCGCCACGATCAACAGGTTGTTGACCAGCCAGAGCCAGCCGAACGCCGGCCATTTCGGCGCGAAACCCACCGCGCCGGCCGTCAGCGCGACCGCCAGGCAGACCAGCGCGGTGCCCGCGGCCGCGGCCGCGCCGATCGGCACCGCCTTGCTCCAGCGCGCGGCGCGCACTGCCGAGGGCAGCACCCACAGCAGCCAGAGCCCGACCAGCGCCTTGTCGGCGTTCAGGTACATGGTGAACGGCACCGCGTCCGGCGTGACGCGCAGCGCGTGGATCACGCGCAGGTTGTGGAAGCCGGGCAGCCAGTGTTGCGACAGGGCGTAGCCCAGCACCGTGAACAGCACGCCGCCGGCGATGCGCAGCGGCCAGGCGCGCGTGCAGGCGATCGCCCAGGCGGCGAGCG
>NZ_VWWK01000122.1:0-22488 GCF_011753035.1 Burkholderia sp. Ax-1720
TCGGCTCGCTCGCTTCGGGCGGGCTGGGTGGTTTGGGCGGCTTGGCCGGCGCGGCGGGAGGCGCCGGTGGTGCCGGCGGTGCGTTGAGTGGCGTCGCGGGGCTGGCGGGATCGGCGATGTCGGGCGGTGCCTCGGGGTTGACCGGCGCTCTCGCTTCGAAGGGGCTGGGGGCCGCGCAGCAGGCCTTGACGGGCGCCTTGCCCGCGGGGGCACAGGGCGCGCTCGCGCAGGCCGGCGCGCTGAAGTCGACCGCGCAGCAACTCGGTGGACTCGCGCAGGGCGCGCGCGGCGCGGCCGCCGCCTTGAAATGGGTCTGACACGCGCCTGATCGTGCACCTCGCCATTCCGATAAAAGCATCCATAGAACGACTCGACCATGACTGATTCGGCCACCATCCAACCGAAGCCGACCGATGTTTTCGTCTCGCCGCTCAGCGATTTCCATCCGGTGGACATCGACGCGAACCTCAAGGACCTGAACAAGTGGCTGATCGACATCAGCGGCGGGCTGGTCACGCTCGAGCGCGTGGAGACGGTGGCGCGCAACATGCCCGTCATCGCGAACATCTTCGCGGCCGTGGACCTGATCTCCGATATCCGCGCGATGCTCAACCATGGCGACCGGCCGATCGACCTGTTCGACTGGTTGAACCTCGGGCTCGACGTGATCGGCATCATCCCGATTCCGGCGGGCACCGCGCAGGTTCGCATGGGCGCGCGGCCAATGCTCAAGCTGATCCGCGAGGAGGTGGTGAAGAACGGCAAGGCGGCGGGCGAGGCTGCCTTGCAACTGGTGCAGCAGGGCATCATCACGGCCATCGTGTCGAGCCTGCAGGCGCGATATGCCGGTGAGATCGAGACCTTCATCGCCGAGCTGCGCAAGGACCTGGCGGCGGTGCTGAACCGCGCGGCGGATTTCCTCGGCGCGCTGATGAATGGCCTGGCCGACCTGTTCGCGCATGCGGCCGGCAAGCCGCTGGACTACAGCAAGAACGTCGACGCCGCGGAGAAGCATCTGCAGGAGGCGGGGCACAACATCCTCTACAAGCCGGGCGAGACCTTCAGCAGCATCGGCATGCTGTTCCATGACGCGTTCGCGATCGTGGCCAAGGGCACGGTGAATACCGCCACCGCAACGGCCAAGGCGTTCAACTCGGATGCCAGCGCGAAGCTGATGGGGATCGCCGACACGCTTCGGCAGAAGGTTCCGGCCGTGCAGAAGGCCGTGAAGGGGCTGGACGGCAACGAGGTCGGCAAGATCGGCTGGTTGATCCTGGCGGCGGAGGAAGGCGTTCGGCGCTGGCGCAAGGTGAATCCGAAGCCGCAGGAGAAGGGCATTCCCTCGCAGGGAAGCACGAAGGCGGAGGAGGTGCGGGGGCAGGGGGCGAAGGAGACGCTGCGCTCGACGGCCGCCGCGCAGCTTCCCGGTGGTGGCTGCTGCTCATTGAATGGGCCCGTCAAGACGCCGCCTTCGCGCTCGAAAGGATCGATCGGATTCGCGTTCGGCGACGAGCGGATCGATCACGATGACTTCAGTATCGACGGGCCCCTGCCGATCACCTGGGTGCGTACCTATCGATCGTTCTTCGATGCGAACGATGCTGGCGGCGAACTCGGCCCTCGCTGGATCACGCCGTACACGACGCGCTTCGACGTGCATGCCACCAAGCTGGTCTATCACGATGCCGAAGGGCGCAGCCTCGATTACCCCTTGCTCGATATCGGCGCCGCGCACGACGATCTTGCCGAGAACCTGACGTTGCTGCGTGTCGACGAGCGCTGGCTGACGCTGACGCGAGGGCATGACGTGCTCGAGGCTTACGAGCGTCATGGCGATCGCTATCGCATCGCCTTCATCAAGGATCGCGCCGGCAACCAGCAGACGTTCGACTACGACGCCGAGGGGCGCCTGTATCGGCTGATCATGCCGCATGTGCAGGTCGCCTTCAAACTCGATGCGCAAGGGCGCATCGTCGAGATTGTCGAGCATGACGCGCAAGGCGAGCGCGTCGGGCGCCTGGCTGCCTATGAATACGATCGCGAAGGGGATCTGGTCGCGGCCTTCGATCGTTTCGGCAATCGACGCGAGTATCGCTACCGGCATCACCTGCTGACCCGTTATACCGATCGCACCGGCCGCGGCATGAACCTCGAATGGGACGGCACGCACGCCAGGGCGCGTTGCTTGCGCGAGTATCGCGACGACGGCAGCGACGAGGTCACGCTGGCCTGGCATCCGGACTTCCGGATGGTGAGCGTGACGGATGCGCTCGGCAATGTCACGCGTCATTACTACAACCTCAAGGGCTTCACGTTCCGGGTGATCTATCCGGATGGCAGCGAAGAGTGGATGTATCGCGATGGCAATGACAAGCTGGTGCAGTACATCCATCGCGATGGCGGCATCGAGTTCCTCGACTACGACGCGCGAGGCAACTTCGTGCGGCATCGGCGCGTGGACGGCTCGGTCGTCGAGATGGAATACGACGCGAAGGATCAGCTCGTCAAGACGATCGATCCGCATGGATACGCCTGGGCCCAGGCGTTCGACGATGCGGGGAATATCGTTTCCGCCAAGGACCCGCTCGGCCACGAAACGAAGTACGAGTACAACGAGCAGGGCCTGCCGATCACGGTGATCGATGCGAAGGGCGGCGCGAAGTCGATGAGCTACGACGCGGGCGGCAGGTTGCTGGCGTATCGAGATTGCTCCGGGAAGACGACGCAGTGGACGTATGACGCGGCCGGTCGCCTGAGCGCGACCAAGGATGCGGCCGGGACGATGACGACGTTCCAGTACGCGGCGAACGGGCAATTGGAAGAGATTCGTTCGCCGGCTGGTGTCGAGCGTGTTCAGTACGATTCGGAAGGACGCTTGCTGGCGGCGACGGATCCGTTGCAGCGCGTGACGCGATATTCGTATGACACGGCCGGGCGCGTCGCGTCGCGTATCGATCCGCTCGGGCAGCGCCTGGGATATGGCTATGACCGGCTCGGGCGGCTCGTCAGGCTGAACGATGCGAACGACGCATCCTATACGTTCCGGTATGACCCGGTCGGGCGCTTGCTCGAGGAAGTCGAGTTCGACGGCAAGTCGACGCTCTATAGCTATGACGAGACGAGCGGGCGTCTCGACGCGATCGACGATGCGGGGCGGGTGACGCAGGTTGCGCAGGATCGTGCGGGGCGCTTCGCCAAGCGGGCCTGCGGCGACGAGGCGGAGAGTTTTGCCTACGACGCGAGCGGGCGGCTGGTGGAGGCGAGCAACCGATACAGCCGGATTCAGCGCTTCTTCGATCCGGTGGGAAACCTGGTGCGCGAGCATCATGCCTATGATGTTTTCGGCGTGAAGCGCAGCTATGTCTGGCATCACGGTTATGACGAGCTGGGGAACCGGATTCGCAGCGTGCGGCCGGACGGGCACACGATCGATTGGCTGATGTATGGATCAGGGCATGTGCACGGCTTGCTGGTGGATGGCGAGGAGCGGCTGCAGCTGGAGCGCGATGATCTGCATCGCGAAGTGAAGCGGACCTTGTCGAGCCGGGTCGTGCAGAGCCTGATGTACGACCCGGCTGGACGGGTCGAGCGGCAGAGCATCCAGCGCGACAAGGCGCCGGCTGCGTTGAGCATGCGCCGGTATCGATACGATGCCGCCGGGCAGTTGACGCAAATCGAGGACAGCCGGAAGGGGGCGACGGATTACCGGTACGACCCGGTCGGACGATTGATCGAGGCGATTGCGCCGGGCTTGCATGAACGGTTTGCGTTCGATCCGGCGAGCAATATCGTGGATCCGGGGCGGCCGGAGAATGCACGGACGCAAGCTGGGTTGACGGCGCGTAGTGAAAGCACCTTGCCAGCTTCGGTGCCGAAGGTGCTCGGTAACCTGCTGCGGGAATATGCCGGGACGCACTTCGATTACGACGCGCAAGGGCATTTGATTCAGAAGCGTTCGCCCGCGGGCACGCAGCGGTATGAGTGGGATGCGTTTGATCGGATGCAGGCTGCACAGGTCGAAGAGGGTTTGAGACGTAGCGCTTCGAGTTACTACTATGACGCGCTCGGGCGGCGGATTGCCAAGGAGGTCAATGGCGCGCGGACCGTGTTCGGCTGGGATGGGGATACGCTCGCGTATGAATCCGACGAGGCGCGGAGCACGCACTATGTGTATGAGGCGCGGACCTTCGTGCCGATGGCGCAGTACGTGACGGCGCCGGTCGAAGGGATCGAGACGCCGGTTGTGCGCGAGGGGGATCGGTATCGGCCGGAGGATGATCCGCTGCAGCGGGTGCCGGCGGCGCAGGGCGATGCGCGGGTGATGTTCTATTACTGCGACCAGATCGGCACGCCGTTGATGATGACGGATGAGGCTGGTGAGGTGGTTTGGGAGGCGGTGTACAAGGCCTGGGGCGAGACGCGGGAGGTGATCGAGCGGGCTTCGGCTGCGGCGGGGGGCGTGGTGGCGAGGAACGCGCTGCGGTTCCAGGGGCAGCAGGTGGATGATGAGACGGGGCTGCATTACAACCGGCATCGGTATTACGATTCTTTGCTTGGACGTTTCTTGAGTAAGGATCCGATTGGACTTCGTGGTGGTTTTAACTCATATCAATATGCACCGAATTCAATCGGTTGGATTGATCCGTTAGGGCTGACGTGCTGCAACTGCCTTTATCGAGGCGTCAGTGCCAACCACCCTGCGATAGATGAGGCTAAGCAGGGTGTCGTGCGGCCGGCCAGTCCTAATGCCAATCTGACTCCGGAGCAGCACGCAGAAGGCGGACTCACTGGGGAAAGCCAATTTGTTTCTTGGACACCCAGTAAGGAACTTGCGCTATCGCATGCAAACAAAGATGGTCCCGGCGGGGTTCTGCTGAGCGTGCCTCGTGGAGCACCTCAGGAGGGTGATTCATGGGCGTGGGGGTGGACGCATATCAATGATTGGGGCGAACCTGAAATGCTCCAAACAGGGACGCGTACAGGCATACATGTTTCAAGGGAGGGGTGCAGATGACTGACAATATTAGACAACTGGCATCTATGCTTGGAGAGCTTGAACCTGCCGAATGGAGCAACGCACTTGCTTCAGTTCTGGCGTCTCCAAAAATTATTGAGATCGAGGGCTATCCACGCTCGGAACGTGTGTCTTTCGTTCTTGAGCGGGCAAGAATGCGTAAGGAAAATTCCGAGCGACTTGGACTTCAAACATTCGGCCTCGAAAGTCTGATCGCTACGCTTGAAGCGTTATCGTCTGAGAGGCGCTTGAAAAGCTATGCTGTCAAGAACGACCAATATACTGGCTCCTGCTTTGTGTGCGATGGAAAGCTCATCGGATGCGAATTCGTGGCCCGAGGTCTCGCACAAACAACGTCATTTCGCGGCTAGGAGTATGAGTCAGGCGGCGCGTGGAGCTTGCAATATGTAATTGAAGCTTAGGTTTAGGGACATGGACGAGAATGTAACTCTGATCAGAGTCTTTGCAGGCACTGCTTCCGATGGCAGTGCAGTCTGCGAGGAGCTCCCAGCGAGGAAGATCGATGAAGACATCTACGAACTGCTTGCGTCGCCTGGGTTGGCCTTGAACCTGGCAAAGGGCGACGTGATCCACATTGGGAGCCCGGCCACCCCGGTGACGGTGCTGAAGCGCGGTGGAAATTTCTGCGTCCAGGTGTATTCGGACCACATTTCGCAAGATGACCTGGCCTGGCTGGAGTCCGTCCTTGATACCGCCCTCCAGGGCAGCGTGGACGGTGTGAATGCCGGAAACCTCACGATTTCAATCCCGGCTAACAATGAGTTCGAAAAGATCAACCTCATCCTCGACGACTTCACGCGGCGCACCGGGTCGGCATGGTACTTCGCGAACATCTATAAGAATTTAGAGGATCCGGAAGACGAGACCTTGCTCGATTGGTGGATACTCGATAAAAAATGACAAGCGGACTCGTTTCATCCGAGCCTGAAACATTCCCCCATCCACTACCCGTAAGCTCGGATCTTGCGCATTCACCTTCGCACAGGACCCGACATGAGCACCGCAACTTCCACCCCTCAACAAATCGCCCACATCCACCGGCAGTGGCACAAATCGATCGTCGAGCGCGACATCGACGGCCTGATGTCGATCTACGCCGAGCACGCGCGTTTCGAGTCACCGACGATCCTGTTCGTTGAACCGGGGAATCAAACCGGCATCCTCGACGGACGCGAAGCCATCCGCGGATTCTTCTCCGAGGGCTTCCGCAAGCTGGCCGGCGCCTTCGCGCACTGGTATCGCACCGACGTCTTCCACACCGACGACAAGCAACTCGTCTGGGAATATCCTCGCGACACGCCTTCGGGCGACCAGACCGACCTGGTCGAAGTGATGGACATCGAACATGGCCTGATCGTCCATCATCGCGTGTACTGGGGCTGGCGCGGCCTGCAATCGCTGCTGAAAACCGTCGAGGCCACGCGCCGGCAACCCTGATAGCCACGGTCTTTACACCGATTTTAGAAACGCTTCGCTACGATCTCGTGGATTGGCGTTGCAGCGCCGCTGCATGACGCCATATCCCGGAGTCAAACATGTTCGAAATCGGAAAAGAATATTCACGCGAAGACATTCACAGGATCACGGGTGGAAGCAAGCAGGCATTCCTGCCCGTGAAGGGCGGCAAGGTCGTCGCCGCTCGCTTGCGACAAGACCTGAATCCCCACGCGCCCGACGTCATCGTCTGCGACGGCAGCGCTTCGGCGCGCGCGGCGGGGCGCACGCTGGCGCGGCAGGCGGAGCCGGTTCCGATCTTCCTGCGAACCGCATCGGACCGATTTCGCTATGCCGGCGACTACGTGGTGGCCGCTTCGCTGACCGTTCCCGCCGATTACGCCGAGTACGTGAAAAACAGCAGCTTCACGCTTGCGCAGATTTCGCGCGTGATCAAGATGAGGCGATGCTGACCGTATCGAAAGCCTGATCGAAAAGCGACGAAGCCATCGATCCTCGCGGGTCGATGGCTTCAAACCGGTACTGTATTGCAGCGCGCTACATCAATCCTGAAGCGCAACCACCATCGATCGCTCCGACCGAGCCCAGCCGATAAACGCTCCCACGCCAAGAATGCTCAAACAAACGATCGGCACGATCATCGGCCCGAACGCCGTGCCGGTCAGCTTGCCCGCGAGCGGCATCAGGTTCTGGCTGAAGAAACCGCCGAGATTGCCGATCGAGTTGATCGCCGCCACGCTGGCCGCGGCCCGGGCACCGGTGAAATACCGCGGCGGCATCGACCAGAAGCACGGATAGATCAAGGGGATGCAGGCACCGCCGAGCACCAGCGCAACGAAGCGCAGCGGCGTGGTCGGCAGCACGAGGCTCAGCACGAAGCCGATCGCCCCCAGCACCGCCACGATGCCGATGGTCCGCAGCAGGCTCTTCGCGCGCTTGAGTTTCGGCGGCAGCCAGATCAGCAGCACGACGGCCAGCGCCCAGGGCAGCATGCTCAGGAAACCGTTCGTGGTGCTCGATACGCCGAACGACTTGACGATGGTCGGCAGCCAGTAGGTCACGCCGTACAGCGAGGTCGACATCATCATGTAGGTCGCCGCGAACAGCATCACGCGCGGATCGAGCAGCGCCTTCCACGGCTGCGAATGCTCGGCATGCGGCGGCGCCTCGCGTTCCAGCGCGGCCCCGACGATCTGCTTCTCGTTCTCCGACAGGAAACGCGCCTCGCGATACGAGGTCGGCAGCAGGCGGAACACGGCGATCCCGACGACCACGGCGGGCAGCCCCGTGGCGATGAACACCCATTGCCAGCCGGCCAGGCCGCCTACGCCGCTGAGGCTCAGCAGCCAGCCGCCCACCAGCGAGCCGAGCATGTTCGCCAGCGCGCTGCCGAGCGTGAAGATCCCCAGCACGCGAGCGCGGTAGCTCTGCGGGAACCACAGCGTCAGGTAGTAGATCACGCCGGGATAAAACCCGGCTTCGGCCACGCCGAGCACGAAGCGCAGCCCGGAGAACACCGGGCTCGAGGTCGTGAAGCCCATCGCCACCGTGATGAGCCCCCAGGTGAGCATGATCCGCGCGAGCCAGACGCGCGCGCCGAACTTGTGCAGGGCCAGCGTGCTCGGCACCTCGAACAGCAGGTAACCGATGAAGAACAACGACGAGGCCAGCCCGAACGCGGCCTCGGACATGTTCAGGCTATGCACCATCTGCAGCTTGGCGAAGCCGACGTTCTGGCGGTCGATGAACGAGATCAGGAACATCACGACGAGGATCGGCATCAGGCGCCATGCGATCTTCGACATCACGCGCTGCTCTTCACCGGCGGCAGCGATAGGGGGGGAGGCAATGGTCACGCTGGACTCCTGTTTGATACGTCTTGCTGAAAGCTGCGGTTGCAACGAAGGAAAAAAGCCAGTTCAGCGCGCCTGGTAGGCGCCGAGCTGGGCGGTGAACATGTCGCTCCAATTGGCCGGGCGGGTCTTGATGGTGCCCACGCCGTGCAGGAAATCGACGTATTCCATGAGCCGGTCGGGCACTACGGAGAAGCGAGTTTCCGGCATGCCCAGCATCGCGATCACGTCGTCGGGCGACACACGCACCCCGGACGAGGACACATAGATCGCGGCCGCCTCGCGCGGATTCGCGGCGATGAACCGGTTCGCCTCGTCGAGTGCGCCGATGAAGGCCGCCGCCAGGCCGGGCTCGGCATCGACCACGCGCTTCGGCGCGAACATCACGTCGAGCGTGAGCGGCCCGAGCACCTGGACGGCATCGATCACGCGGTGAATGCCGGGCTGCCGCAATTCGAGCGTCGAGAACGGCGGCGAGGCGAAATGCGCGGTCACGCCGCCTTCACGGCGGATCAGGGCGTCCATCGCCTGCGGATGCGACAGGTTCACGGTGATCGGATCGAGGTGCGCGAAACGCCGGATGCCCAATTGCTGCGCGGCGATCATCTGCAGGATCACGGCCGCCAGCGAGGTGTGGATGCCGGGCACGGCGATCCGGTCCTCGGACGTGAAATCGGTGAGCGTGCGGATATGCGGCTGGTTGGTGTTCAGCGACAGCGAGGTGGCGGACAGCCCGCTGATGCCGATCACCTCCACATTGGGAATGCCGCGCGCGCGTGCCCACAGCTCGATGAACCCGGGCGCGCCGGCGCCGGCGAAGTCGAGCGTGCCGGCCATCATCGCGTCGTTGACCGAGTTGCCGCCGTCGAGCAGCACCCATTCGACCTGTACCTTGCCGAGCCCGCGTTGCCGCGCGTGCGCCTCGAACAGGCGCTGCCGCTCCATCACGAGCAGGGGCAGATAGAGCACGCCATAACCTTTCGAAATCCTGACGGTTGGCGGGCTGGACAGCGAGAAAGGGAAGGCGTGGGCGGCGAGCGGCGCCAGCGCGGCGCCGATGCCGCCTGCCAGCAACGCGCGGCGGCGCGGCGAGGCTTTCGTCATCAGGCACGCCCCGCGACGCAGGGCCGAGGAGACGGCACACATGCCGGCCTGCACGCTCGCGAACGCGCGTCTGCGCGGGCCACCTCGAGGGCGGCCACCGCGGTTGAACGCGAATCGGCTGGCGCGTGGGCACGCTGCATCGTGCAGGTCTCCTCCGGAAGGGCCGTTCGGGCCCGTGTATGAACTGGCATGGAGCTTAGCGAGCGAGTCTGAGAAAATGCTGACATCCCATCCTCGGGATTACCCGTAATTTCCCTAATCGGCAGGACTTCAACCATGCGTATTCTGGTCGTCGAGGACGACGCCGAGATCGGCGAGGCGATCGGCAGCCGTCTCACGCGGCTCGGCCACGCGGTCGATCTCGAGCGCGACGGCGCGGCCGCCTCCAGCTTGCTGGGCGTCGAATCGTTCGACCTGGTGGTGCTCGACGTGATGCTGCCGTCGATGGACGGCTTCGCGATCTTGCGCCGGCTGCGCGCCTCGGGCAGCACCACGCCGGTGCTGCTCGTCACCGCGCGCTCGGCGATCGACGATCGCGTCAGCGGGCTGGGATTGGGCGCCGACGACTACCTGGTCAAGCCGTTCGACTATCGCGAACTCGATGCGCGCGTGCAGGCGCTGCTACGCCGGAACAGCGGCCACGCCAGCGACGTGCTGCGCTTCGGCGCGCTCTCGATCGATCGCAGCAGCCGGCTCGCGGAGCTCGACGGCCAGCCCTTGCCGCTGTCGCGCCAGGAATTCGCGCTGCTCGAAATCCTCGCCAGCCGGCCGCAGCGCGTGTTCTCCAAGGACGAACTGCTGAACCAGTTGTTCAGCTTCGGCCGCGAGCCCTCCGCGAATGCGGTCGAACAATACGTGACGCGCGTGCGAAGGAAGCTGCAGGGCAGCGACGTCGAGATTCGCACGGCACGCGGAATGGGCTACCAGATTGCGACGCGCTGACTGGTTTCCGAAGACGCTGTTCGGCCGCACGCTGCTGTTCATCGCCTGCGTGGTGGTGTCGGGCGCGGCCGCGCTGTCGCTGATCACGCGTTATTACGCCGGCGTCGCGGCCGAGCGCGCCTATGATCAGTTGTTGTCCGGCGCGGCGATCCAGGTGGCCGAGAATCTCTACGTGCAGGGCGGCGTGCTCGCGCTCAATCCGCCGGTGGCCGCGCTGTCGACGCTGTCGCGCTACGACCTCGTCTACTACAAGGTGGTCGATTCGCGCGGCGTGGTGGTGGCGGGCTACAACGACCTGCCCGATGCGGCGAACGTCGCTGCCGCGCAGCGCGGCACCCGGTTCGCGACGGCGCGCTACCAGCAGCGGCCGGTGCGCATCGCCACCATCGCGCGCCACATGCCCGAGGAGCGCGTGCCCGGCTGGGCGCTGGTGACGGTCGCGCAAACCACGCATGCGCGCGAGCAGTTGACCAACGACATGAGCATCAAGGTCTGGACGCTGATCGTGCTGATGACGGCGCTCGCGATCGGCGCCAGCGCGCTGGCGATCCGGCGCGGGCTCTCGCCGCTGGCGCAGATCGAGTCGATCATCGCGGCGCGCGATCCGGCCGACCTGCGGCCCGTGATAATCGATACGCCGAGCGAGATCGCCGCGATCATCGGCGCGATCAACGGCCTGATGCGCCGGCTCGGCGAGCGCGTGGCCACCATGCAGCGCTTCATCGCCGACGCCGCGCACCAGATGCGCACGCCGCTGGCGCGGCTCGACGCGCAGATCGAGATGCTCAGCAACGAGTCCGACGCGGCGCGCCAGCGCGCGCGGCTCGAGACGCTGCGCGCGACCTGTTCCGACGTGGGGCGCCTGACGGGGCAGTTGCTCAATCACGCGATGGTGATTCATCGCACCGAGGTCGTGCCGTTGCAGCCGATCGACCTCGTGGCGCTGGCCAAGGAGGTGCTGGGCCGCACGATACCGCTCGCCGACGAGCGCGACGTGCAGGTGTCGCTCGATGCGCGGCTCGCCGACGCGACGATCGACGGCGATGCGATCAGCCTTCAGGAAGCGCTTTCGAACGTGTTGCACAATGCCTTGCATCACGGCATGGCGAACCAGATCGTCGTGACCATCGATGGCACGGCTGAGCAACTCATCCTGACCGTGACCGATAACGGCACAGGCATTCCACGCGAGCATTGGGACGCGGTGATGCGGCCGTTCGTGCGCCTCGACGGCAAGGGCGCCGAGCGACGCGACGGCTCGGGGCTGGGTCTCGCGATCGTGAAGGAGGTGATGGACGCGCACGGCGGGCAAGTGTCGTTCGCGATGCCGGAAGCGGGTGGTTTTGCCGTGCTGCTGGTGTTCCCGCGTAGCGCGGCGGGGCATGTCCACCGCGAGTCGGTCTGATGGGATGGGTGCCGGCAGTGGCCTGATATCCCTAAGATTCCATTCCATTTCCGAGACAACGGGTAGCGAATCGTCCTAGAATCCGCCAAGTTTCGCCCTAATTTCGAGATAAAAAGACGAGCCGGCGACACGCTAGGCCAACCACGACGATGCTTAAAGACTCCCTCGACGCCGACATTGCAGGAATCGATGTATCCACTCGCGTTTCCGACCTGCTGCAGGCCGGGCAGGTCTACACACGCGATGCCTTGCGCGGGATCCTCGATACCCAGGACTCCACGATCAACAACGGCGTGTTTCGACCGGCGGGTTTTACCTCGGTGCTGCTGTTCGTGACGGAGAAAAAGACCGAGGATCGAACCCAATACGTTGATAAGCTCGAAGGCGATCTACTGAGTTGGCAGGGGCAAACTGCTGGTCGTACCGACTCGCTTATCATCGAGCACGCTCAACGCGGTCTCGAGGTTTTGCTGTTCTATCGAAAGAAAAAATACGAGTACGAGGGGGCCGGGTTTCGCTACGAGGGCGCGTTCCGCTACGTTGCTCACCATGGTGAGCGGCCTGCGTCCTTCTCGCTTCAACGCAATGATCCACAACTTGCCCTCGCGGAGCGGGAGGTACAGGCCAGCGGCGATTTCGATCCCAGCAGCATCGAGGATGCGCGCAGCCGCATCAATCGCGCGATCGTTCGGCGCCAAGGCCAGCCGGCATTTCGTCGAGCATTGTTGAGCGCTTACGATGGCCGTTGCGCGATTAGCGGATGCGAGGTGCAGCCGGTCCTGGAGGCGGCCCATATCGTCGCGTATCGCGGCCCCGAAACCAATCATGTCGCGAATGGTTTGTTGTTGCGTGGTGACTTGCACACCTTGTTCGACATGGGGCTGTTGTCGATCGATCCGACGACATATCGCGTGGTGCTCGATGAAAGCTTGAGGGCGGGCGATTATGGCGTGTTGAATGGACGAATCCTGCGTCTGCCGGCCGCCGAAGCCGAGTGGCCCTCGAAAGAGGCACTCGCGGTACGTCATGCGGAGTATCGAGCGAGATCGCGAGGCGTGGAGTAGAGCGTCTCTAATCAACCTATTCAGGAAGCACGGACGACGATGACTGAACTCTCTTTATCCGAAACCTACCGCGCCTACATCGCCTGCCTGAACCAGCAAGACTGGGCACGCCTGGGCATGTTCGTCGGCGACGAGGTGATCCACAACGACCAGCGCATCGGCTTGTCCGGCTATCGCGAGATGCTCGAGCGGGACTTCCGCGAGATCCCGGACCTGCACTTCGACATTGAACTGCTCGTATGCGAACCGCCTCGTATCGCCAGCCGCCTGCATTTCGACTGCTCGCCGATCGGTACTTTCCTCGGCCTGCCCGTGAACGGCAAGCGCGTCGCTTTCACAGAAAATGTCTTCTATGAATTCCACGACGGCAGGATCAGGCAGGTCTGGTCGATCATCGACAAGGCGGCGATCGAGCGGCAGTTATAGCGACCGACGCCGCTTCATTGTCGGAATTCGGAGCAGTTCACAGCCCGCCGCTCTTGTGTCAGTATTGCCGACATGGAACTTCGTAACGTACCCACTCGACTGCATCACCATCACGGCCGCCTTTCATCGCGCCGTGGTTCGTTACGTCCATGACACTGGAGCGGGATCCAAGCGGTCCCGCCCGGCTGATACGAAACCAAGGCGCCATCGGCGCCTTTTTTATTTTCATACGGAGAAAAACATGAGCATGCTTCGCGGCACCCGCTTCGTGGTCGGCAAGGACGCCGCCCAGATTCGCAATCTCGAGAGCCGTTTCCGGAGCTACCTTCATTGAGGCTGGCGCTGAAGAAGCGATCGTCCCGGCACTGTGGTCGCAGGACACCTTCATCGAAAAGGCCGGAGGCAGCGAAATCATCGGTCAGATGTGGGCGTTCCCTGATAAGAAAGGGCGCCCCTGTTGCCTGATACCGGAAGCCACGGCCTTGTTCCAGGAGCAAAACCAGGAATTGCTGGCCGGCCGGCCCGAGCGGCGCTTCTTCTACGTCGCGCGCTGTTACCGTTACGAGCGACCACAAGCCGGGCGCTACCGCGAATTCACCCAGCTCGGTTTCGAATGCCTGGGCACCGACCTCGAGCGCGCATCGGCATGCAGCCAGGAAATGGCCATCGGCTTCCTGGATTCATTGGGGCTTCGCTACGAACTCGACCGGGCTGCGCGACGAGGTATCAGCTACTACCTGAACGGGCAGGGGTTCGAGATTCGCTGCCGGGAACTGGGAGCGCAGCAGCAGATCGCTGGCGGTGGGGCGTATCGCGAGGGTGCCGGGTTCGGCATTGGCATCGAACGATTGCTGCTCGCGCTGTCGGCTCAGCAATTGCTCTGATCCGGCCCGGCGTCGAATCCGGACAATCATCAAAAAAGGGCGGCCGAAGCCGCCCAATCACTCGAAACCCGCTACCAACGGGTCAATCGCTGTTTTACCGTGATGCTCAGTTGGTCGACAGCGTCAGCGTGTTCGTCAGGTCGCCCATCGCCGCGCCGCCGTTCTTCACCAGCGCGTCGTCACGCTGCTTGATACCGTCGAGCTTCGGCAGGTTGTAGCGGCGCGTGATGAAGCGCAGGATCGACGCGGTGTCGTATTGCGTGTGGTCGACGAAACCCTTCTTCGCGTACGGCGAAACCACCAGTGCCGGAATCCGCGTGCCCGGGCCCCAGCGGTCGCCCTTCGGCGGCGCGACGTGATCCCAGAAGCCGCCGTTTTCGTCATACGTCACGACCACCACCATGTTGTTCCACTGCGGGCTCTTCTGCAGGTGCGAGATGACGTCCGCGATGTGGGCGTCGCCCGAGGCCACGTCGGTGTAGCCGGCGTGCTCGTTCAGGTTGCCCTGCGGCTTGTAGAAGCTCACCGCCGGCAGCGTGCCCGCGTCGATCGCCTTGATGAACTCCGAGCCGTTCAGGCCGCCGTCGAGCACGTGCGTGGCGCGTGCCGTGGTGCCCGGGGCCAGGTTCTTGAAGTAGTTGAACGGCTGGTGGTGGTACTGGAAGTTCGCCTTGGCGATCGTCGTGCCGTCGGCCGCGGCTGCCGGCGTGCCGCCTTGCGAGGCCGTCAGCGCCGCGCCGAACGCGCCGCCGTACCAGGCCCACGAGACGTTGGCGGCATTCAGCAGGTCGCCGATGTTGGTGGCGGTCTGCGGCGGCAGCGTGGTGGCCACCGTCGGGTCGGCCGCCAGCGGGTCGGTGCTCGGCGCCTTGTTGCCGCTCGGCTGGTAAGGCGGCTGCATGGTGTTGACGGCGAAGAAGTCCGGCGTCAGGTTGCCCGAGTTGACGAACTTCGGTGCGCCGTTGAGCGCCGAGGCCGGCGAGTTGGCGGTGTCGACCGTCAGCGAGACGCCGTCGGCGTTGACCTTCGAGATCGAGTTGACGGCCGGGCTCTTGTCCGCGTTCGCGTAGAACGGCGCGCAGGCACAGATCAGGTACTGGTGGTTCAGGAACGAGCCGCCGAACGCACCCATGAAGAAGTTGTCGGCCAACGTGTATTGCTGGGCGATCTTCCAGAGCGGCAGCTTCGACGAATCGGTGTTGTAGTGGCCCATCACCAGGCCGCCCGAATCCGCCCAGGCCGCGAACATGTTGTTCTTGCCGCCGTTGATCTGCATCTGGTTCTCGTAGAACCGGTGGTACAGGTCGCGCGTGGTCACGTTCAGCGCGGTGTTGAAGCCTGCCGGATCGTCGATCGCGAAGGGCTGGTTCGGCAGGTTCGCCGTCATCGCTTCCGTCACGGCCGGCGTCACGCCGGCGGCGGTCAGGCCGCCCCAGATCTTCGGCAGCGTGGCGAGCGTAGTGCCGTCGCGGTCCAGCTGGATCGCGTCGGAGGCCTTCACGTTGGCCGTGCCGTTCGCACCGGGGAAGGCGCCATAGAGGTTGTCGAAACTGCGGTTTTCCGCGTAGATCACAACGATGTTCTTCACCGACGACAGCGTCTGCGCGGCAGGCGGCGTGGTGTTGTTGTTGCCGCCGGACGGCGCGGTCGTGACGTCGTCGCCGCCGCAGCCCGCGAGGAAGGCTGCTGCTGCGAGCGCGATGGGCGTTACGCGGGTCAAAGTTTTCTTCATCTTGTCTCTCTAGTCGCACATGTACCGTAGGAACCGGCTGATCCCCCGTACAACGAATGACAGCCAGTTGATCGGATTATGTAAGTGACATTTGACAGCGAAATGTAGTGCAGCTTTCGTTTGCCTATCGACTCGCAGTCACGGAATTGACATTTGACTGACATACGCTCGCGCCTTCCTTTCCTGCCTTTCGGATCGACATGCGCAGCCTGCACGAAGACCTCGCCCGGCCTCGGCCGGATCGCCACCCCTTCGCCGTCCGGGCGGTCGCGATCGTCTCGCTTGCGCTCGCCAGCCTGCTGAGCGTCTGCGATTCGCGCGCGCCGCAGGCGGCGGGCGATCAGGCCGCCGCGGCATCGGCCGCCTCGCAATCGACGGCGCAGGCCGGCGCGTCGCAAGCGGCCGGCAACGAGATCGTGGTCGCGAACCAGCCACAGACGCGCGCGCAGGTCTATGCCGCTGTCAAGAAAATGACAGCACTGGGTAAGCAGATGTTTTTCGATCCGGCGCTCTCGGGTTCCGGAAAGCTTGCATGCGCTTCCTGCCACAGCCCCGACCATGCTTTCGGTTCGCCTAATGGCCTGTCGGTGCAACTGGGCGGCGACGATCTCCATCAGCAGGGTTTCCGCGCCGTGCCAACGCTGATGTATCTGCAGAAGGTGCCGCCGTTCACGCGGCACTTCCATGATTCGGACGAGGAGGGCGACGAGAGCGTCGATGCGGGTCCGACCGGCGGCCTGACCTGGGATGGCCGCGTCGATCGCGGCGAGCAACAGGCGCGCATTCCGCTGACCACGCGCTTCGAGATGAACAGCACGCCGGCCAAGGTGGCCAGCGCGGTGCGCGCCGCGCCCTATCTCGCGGATTTCCGCGCCACCTTCGGCGACAAGGTGCTGGCCGACGACATGGCCACCTTCAACGCGGTGCTGCAGGCGCTCGGCACCTACGAGCAGACGCCGGAAGTCTTCACGCCCTACACCAGCAAGTACGACGCCTTCCTCGACCACAAGGCCACGCTGACGGCCGCCGAGATGCGCGGCCTCGAACTGTTCAACGACGAACGCAAGGGCAATTGCGCGAGCTGCCATATCAGCCAGCGCGCGCTCGACGGCTCGCCGCCGCAGTTCAGCGACTTCGGCCTGATCGCGCTGGGCGTGCCGCGCAATCGCGAGCTGGCGGTCAACAAGGATCCGAAGTTCCACGACCTGGGCGCCTGCGGGCCGGAGCGCCAGGACCTGAAGGGCGAGGACGAGTTCTGCGGCATCTTCCGCACGCCGACGCTGCGCAACGTGGTGCTCAAGAAGGCCTTCTTCCACAACGGCATCTATCACTCGCTCGATGAGGTGCTGCGCTTCTACGTGCAGCGCGATACCAACCCCGAGCGCTTCTATCCGGTGCGTCACGGCGTGGTGCAGAAGTACGACGATCTGCCGAAGCGCTACTGGGCCAACATCAATACCGATCCGCCCTTCGATCGCAAGAGAGGCGAGAAGCCGGCGCTCAGCGAGGCGGAGATCCAGGACGTGATCGCCTTCCTGCACACGCTCACGGACGGCTACCGGCCCGATGCGCAGCAGCAGAAGGTCGCGGCGCGCTGAGCCGGGGTGGGGCGGGAGGGCATGATATGCTCGCCGACGGGATGTGCGTGCAGCAGGCGGCGCATCCCGTCCGGCAATCCCATTCCAAGGAGAACAAGACGATGCGGGCATCTCTCCCGAACGTGGCACGCGCGCTGGCCGGCGCCGTGCTCGTCGCCACCGCGCTGGGCGCGCAGGCGCAGAGCAACCTGAACTTCCTGAGCGACACGCCGATGGCCTATTTCAGCAAGGCCGATCGCGCCTCGCTGACCAAGGCCGTCTATCAGGCCCGCGACGAGGGCAAGGACGGCGAAACCACCACCTGGAGCAACGACGGCCGCGGCACGCCGATCGAGGCGAAGCTCACCCCCACCACCGCCGAGCAGAATGGCCGTAGCTGCCGCGAGATCGCCGTCGAGATCAATGCCAAGGGCCAGTCGATGACGCTGCGTCCGCGCTACTGCAAGACGGCGGCGGGCAACTGGCAATTCCAGAAGCGTTGACGACGATGGCCGGCAGGCGGCCATCGCACGCCCCGCGCGTGTTGTCGTGCGGGGTCGTGCTGCTCGACCCGCAAGGGCGGCTGTTGCTTGCGCACGCAACCGAGACGTCGCATTGGGACATCCCGAAGGGGCATCACGATGCCGGCGAATCGGAGCGCGAAGCCGCCCTTCGCGAGCTGTTCGAGGAAACCGGCATCGCGCTGGCGGCCGAGCGGCTGGTCGACCTGGGCCGCTTCCTCTACCGTCCCGACAAGGATCTCTACCTGTTCGCGGCGCGCCTGCGTGCCGACGAAACCGATCTCTCCCATTGCATCTGCACCTCGATGTTCCCGAGCCGTGCCACCGGCGCATCGATCCCCGAAATGGACGCGTTCCGCTGGGTCGAATTGGACGAGGTCAGGCAGTACGCGAGCCGCAGCCTGGCGAAGGTGTTCGCCACCACGCTGTCGCTGGTGGACCTGCATCGGGATTTGCCGGGCTGAGATTTCCGGCGATTCTCTTCGCTCCACCAAAGCAGACGCAAAAAAATACCCGGCCGAAGCCGGGTATTTTTCATTCATCCATGCACCGGACGCTTACTTCCCGCCCCAGCTATCGCGCAGCGGCACGATCCGGTTGAACACCGGCTTGCCCGGCTTCGAATCATGGCGATCGGCCACGAAGTAGCCATGACGCTCGAACTGGTAGCGCGCCTCGGGAGCCGCGCTTTCGGTGCCCGGTTCCACATAGGCCTGCATGATCTTCTTCGAGTCGGGGTTCAGCGCCTCGAGATAGTTGCGTCCGCCCGCATCGGGATGGGCTTCGCGGAACAGGCGGTCGTAGATCCGCACCTCGGCCGGCACGGCCGCGGCCGCGCTGAGCCAATGGATGGTGCCCTTGACCTTGTAGTTGTTCGCGCCTTCGGTGCCCGAGCGGCTGTCCGGGAAGTAGTTGCAATGCACGGCGGTGACGTGGCCTTGCTCGTCCTTGTCGAAGCCCGTGCACTCGATCACGTAGCCGTAGCGCAGCCGCACCTTGTTGCCCGGGAACAGGCGGAAATAACCCTTGGGCGGCACTTCCTGGAAGTCCTCGCGTTCGATCCACAGCTCGCGCGAGATCGGGAAAGTGCGCACGCCGCGTTCCGGATGATGCGGATGCACGGGGGCCGTGCAGTCCTCGGTCTGGCCTTCGGGGTAGTTGTCGATCACCAGCTTGAGCGGGTCGAGCACGGCCACGGTGCGCGGCGCCTTCTCGTCCAGGTCGTCGCGCAGCGCGCCTTCCAGCACACCCATGTCGATCCAGGAGTCGACCTTGGTCACGCCGATGCGCTCGCAGAACAGCAGCAGGCTCTCGGGCGTGAAGCCGCGGCGGCGGATGCCGACGATGGTCGGCATGCGCGGGTCGTCCCAGCCGTCCACGTGGTTCTCGGTCACCAGTTGCAGCAGCTTGCGCTTGCTGGTGATCGCGTAGGTCAGGTTCAGGCGCGAGAATTCGATCTGTTGCGGCAGCGGACGCGTGAACACGCCGGCCTCGGCCAGTTCGTTCAGCACCCAGTCGTACAGCGGGCGGTGATCCTCGAACTCCAGCGTGCACAGCGAATGCGTGATGCCTTCCAGCGCGTCCGAGATGCAGTGCGTGTAGTCGTACATCGGGTAGATGCACCACTTGTCGCCCGTGCGGTAATGATGCGCGTAGCGGATCCGGTAGATCACCGGGTCGCGCAGGTTGAAGTTCGGCGAGGCCATGTCGATCTTCGCGCGCAGCACATGGGCGCCTTCGGGGAATTCGCCGGCCTTCATGCGGCGCAGCAGGTCGAGGTTCTCCTCGACCGAGCGCTCGCGGAACGGCGAGTTCGTGCCGGGCTCGGTGGCCGAGCCGCGGTTGGCGCGCATTTCCTCGGCGCTCTGGCTGTCCACGTAGGCCTTGCCGCGCGTGATCAGCAGCTCGGCGTATTCGTAGAGCCTGTCGTAGTAGTCGCTGGCGAAGTACGTGTGATCGCGGCCGTCCTTCTGCCACTCGAAGCCGAGCCACTGCACGGCGTCGACGATCGAGTCCACGTACTCGACGCTTTCCTTTTCCGGGTTGGTGTCGTCGAAGCGCAGGTGGCAGACGCCGCCGTAGTCGCGCGCCACGCCGAAGTTCAGGCAGATGCTCTTCGCATGACCGATGTGCAGATAACCGTTCGGCTCCGGCGGGAAGCGCGTCTCGACGCGCCCGCCCCATTTGCCCGAGCGATTGTCGTCGTCGATGGTGTTGCGAATGAAATTGGATGCCGCGGGGGCGTCGTTGCGTTCGGTGCTCATGCGGGAACAGGAAGAAAGGAGGGCGCGCGCCGGTTGCGCCGCCTGAAACCGTCGATTCTACCTGAGCCGGGCGCCGGGTGAGGAGCGCCGGCCCGGCGCCGGGCCGCCTGTATCAGTCGTAACGGGAGGTAAAACGCGTTGGCGGCCGCTCGGCGGCTTCATAAGATTCGCTCACCCGGTTCCAAGCCGCATGAGCTGAGGAGGGATTCGATATGAACATTCAAATGAAAAAGACGCATTTCCTGGTTCGCACCACCGTGATCGCACTCGTCGTCGCCAGCCTCGGCGCCTGCACCATGACGCGCACCCAGCGCAACGCCGGCATCGGCGCGGCCGCCGGCGGCGCGCTCGGTTATCTCGTGACGGGCGGCCCGATCGGCACCGTGGCCGGCGCGGCCGCGGGCGGCATCGTCGGCGCGAACGTCCATCGTTGATCGCGGGCCGGGCCTCGCGTGCGCCTGGGCGCCGCCGGCCCGGCGCATCGATCGCTTCGAGTGATTCAGGCCCGGTGCCCCGAGGGCGCCGGGCCGAATGCAAGGTTTCCAGGCCGCCGCCGCGCGTCGGTCGACGGCCGGGAAACCACCCATGACGCCCGCAACGGCGGCATGAAGACCATCAGACGGCAAGGTCGAACAGCAGCAACAGGCATCAGGGAGAAACCGGCGGCGACGCCGGGCAATGACACGTGACGTCGAGGGAGCCGCCGCTCGCGGCGGGTTCACCATCGACGCAAGGCGCCGGGACATGCGAATGCGTGTCCCGGCGTTTTTCATGGCGGTCGCGGCCGTGACCGTGGCCGCGCCGCCCGCGTCTCAGACGGCGCCCTTGTCGCGCAGCGCCGCGATCGCGGCCTCGTCGTAGCCGAGCAGCTCGCGCAGCACCGCCTCGGTATGCTCGCCCAGCAGCGGCGGCGCGCTGCGCGCCTCGGGCGGCGTGGCGCTCATCTTCACGGGATTGCGCACCAGCTTGACCGGCGCGCCGCTCGGATGCGGCAGCTCCACCTGCAGGTCGCGCGCCACCACCTGCTCGTTCTCGAACACCTCGGCCAGGTCGTTGATCGGCCCACAGGGCACGCCGGCCGCCTCCAGCGCGGCGATCCATTCCTGCTTGCTGCGCGTGCGCGTCATCTCGGCGAGGATCGGCACCAGGATCGGCCGGTGCCGCACGCGCGAGGGATTGGTGGCGAAGCGCTCGTCGTCGGCCAGCTCGCCGCGCCCGCCGGCCTCCACGAACTTGCGGAACTGCCCGTCGTTGCCGACCGCCACGATGATCCAGCCGTCGCTGGTCTGGAAGGTCTGGTAGGGCACGATGTTGGGGTGGGCATTGCCCCAGCGCACCGGCGGCTGGCCGCTGGCCAGGTAGTTGGTGTTCATGTTGGCGAGCAGGGCCACCTGCACGTCGAGCAGGGCCATGTCGATGTACTGGCCTTCGCCGGTGCGGTCGCGATGCGTCAGCGCGGCGAGGATCGCCACCGAGGAATAGAGGCCGGTGGCGAGGTCGGCGATCGCCACGCCGGCCTTCTGCGGGCCACCGCCGGGCTCGCTGTCGCGCTCGCCGGTGATGCTCATGAAGCCGCCCAGGCCCTGGATGATGAAGTCGTAGCCGGCGCGGTGCGCATAGGGCCCGGTCTGGCCGAAACCCGTCACCGAGCAGTAGATCAGGTCCGGCTTCAGCTCGCGCAGGGACGCGTAGTCGAGGCCGTATTTCTTCAACTGGCCGGCCTTGTAGTTCTCGATCACCACGTCGCATTGCGCGGCCAGCTCGCGGATCACGCGCTGGCCTTCCGGGCTGGCGATGTCCACCGTCACCGAGCGCTTGTTGCGGTTCGCCGCCAGGTAGTAGGCGGCTTCGCGCGTGTCGCTGCCGTCCGCGGCGCGATGGTAGGGCGGCCCCCAGTGGCGCGTGTCGTCGCCCGCGCCGGGCCGCTCGATCTTGATCACGTCGGCGCCGAAGTCGGCGAGCGTCTGTGCGCACCACGGGCCGGCGAGCACGCGGCTCAGGTCGAGAACGCGGATATGACTCAATGCTCCCATCTGCTGTCTGTCTCCCTCGGAACTGGCAGGGCCCGGGCCTCGGCGCCCGGGCGGCGGTCGTTGCATCTTAAAGCGATTCCCGCGCCGGCGGCGTGAAAGCGGGGCCAGGCGAGGGCGCGGCGCCGCTCTGGACCGCCACGCGCCGGCAAACGGGGCGCGAAGCCCCCGCCCCGCCGCGAGGCGCCCGCCGGGC
>NZ_VWWK01000123.1:0-22475 GCF_011753035.1 Burkholderia sp. Ax-1720
TGGGCATCCTGTCCTTCGACGCCGGGCACGGCGCGGCGGTGGTCAGCACCGGCGGCGAGCCGCCGCGCGTGGTGCGCATCGGCGGCGCGCTCGGCCAGGCCGGCACGCTCGCCGAGGTGCGCGCGCATTCGATCGTGATCGACAACGGCGGGCTGCGGCGCGAGCTCGCGCTGCCCGCCGCGACCAGCCCGAACGCCTTCGTGCGCTGAACCCGGCATCACTGCACCATGTTGTTGAGCTCGATGATCGGCATCATCACCGCCAGCACGATCACCAGCACCACGCCGCCCATCGCCAGGATCAGCAGCGGCTCGAGCAGGCTGGTGAGGAACAGGGTCTTGCGTTCGAGTTCGCGCGATTCGCCCTCGGCCGCGCGGTCGAGCATGGTGGTCACGTCGCCGGTGGCCTCGCCCGAGCGGATCAGGTGCACCAGCACCGGCGGGAATGTCTTGATGTGGTTGAGCGCGCGCGACAGCGCGCTGCCTTCGCGCACCCGCACGATGGCGTCGTCGATGTTGGCGCGCATCGCGCGGTTCGACAGCGTCTCGCCGGCCGCCTGCAGGGCGCGCAGGATCGGCACGCCGGCCGCCGTCAGGATGCCGAGCGTGCTGGCGAAGCGCACCGTGTTGTAGCCGCGCACGATCTTGCCGAACAGCGGCGCGGTGAGCGTCCAGGTGTCGAACGCGAGCCGCGGCCCGGGCCGCGCCAGGATCTTGCCGATCACGAACGCCACCGCCGCGATGCTCGCCAGCGACGCCCACCACCAGTGCCGCACGAACTCCGACAGCCAGAGCATGACGATGGTGAGCGTCGGCAGTTGCTGCTTGGTGCTGGTGAACACGTTCGCGACCTGCGGCACCACGTAGCTGAGCAGGAAGGTGACGATCCCGAAGGCGATCATCGTGACCACCGCCGGATAGGTGAACGCGAGCACGATCTTCTGCTTGAGCGCGTTGCTCTGCTCGATGTAGTCGGCCAGCCGCGACAGCACCACGCCGAGCTTGCCGGTATGCTCGCCCGCCGCCACCAGCGCGCGATAGATCTCGGGAAAATCGGCCGGATGCTGGGTGAGCGCGCTCGCGAAGGTGTGGCCGCCCACCACCTCGGCGCGGATCGAGGCCATCAGCTCGCGCACGTATTCGCGCTCGGCCTGCTCGCTGAGCACCGACAGCGATTCGCTGAGCGGCAGCCCCGCGATCAGCAGGCTGGCGAGCTGGCGCGTGAGGATCGCCTGCTCGCGCGTCGAGAGCTTGCGGCCGAGCGCGAGGCGCTGGCGGCGCTGGCCGTCGCGACGCTGCGCCGCCAGCTCGACCACCAGCGGCGTCAGGCCCTGGCCGCGCAGCTGGCCGCGGCCCGCGCGGGCGCTGTCCGCCTCGAGCACGCCCTTCAGCGTGCGGCCCGACTGATCGATCGCTTCGTAACGGAATGCCGACATGTCAGTGTCCTCCGGTAACGCGCATCACCTCTTCGAGCGAGGTAGCGCCTTGTTCGAGCCAGCGTTCGGCGTCGTCGCGCAGCGTGCGCATGCCGTTCGAGCGGCCCGAGGCGAGGATTTCCGAATCGGGCGCGTTGCGGTGGACCAGCGAGCGGATCGCGTCGTCGATCACCAGCAGTTCGTAGACGCCGCGCCGGCCCGTGTAGCCCGAATGGCCGCACTTCTCGCAGCCCACCGGGTGATGGATCACGCGGCCTTCTTCCTCGCGCGGTTCCTTGCAATGCGGGCAGAGCTGGCGCACCAGCCGCTGCGCCAGCACGCCGAGCAGCGAGGAAGCCAGCAGGTAGGGCTCCACGCCCATGTCGGTCAGGCGCGTGACGGCCGAGGCGGCGTCGTTGGTGTGCAGGGTGGCCAGCACCAGGTGGCCCGTCAGCGAGGCCTGCACGGCGATCTGCGCGGTTTCGAGATCGCGGATCTCGCCGATCATGATCACGTCCGGATCCTGGCGCAGGATCGAGCGCAGCGCGCGCGCGAAACTCATGCCGATCTTCTCGTTCACCTGGGTCTGGCCGATGCCGGACAGGTCGTATTCGATCGGATCCTCGACCGTCATGATGTTGGTGGTGCTGGTGTCGAGCCGCGACATCGCGGCATAGAGCGTGGTGGTCTTGCCCGAGCCGGTCGGACCGGTGACCAGCACGATGCCGTGCGGGCGGCCGATCAGCTTGTCGAACTGCACCAGCGTGTCGCGGCCCATGCCGAGCGCTTCCAGGTTCAGCCGCCTGGCGTCCTTCTCCAGCAGGCGCAGCACGGCGCGTTCGCCGTGGCCGGTGGGCAGCGTCGAGACCCGCACGTCCACCGGGCGGCCGCCCACGCGCAACGTGATGCGGCCGTCCTGCGGCAGACGCTTCTCGGCGATATCGAGCTGCGCCATGATCTTGATCCGCGAAATCAGCGCGCCGTGCAGGGCCTTGTTCGGGCGCACCACGTCGCGCAGCGTGCCGTCGACGCGAAAGCGCACCACCGAGGCGTTCTCGAAGGGCTCGATGTGGATGTCGGAAGCCTGCTCGCGCGCGGCCTGGGTGAGCAGGGCGTTGATCATGCGGATGATCGGCGCGTCGTCCTCGGACTCCAGCAGGTCCTCCACCTCGGGCAGGTCCTGCATCAGCCGCGACAGGTCGACCTCGCCTTCCACCTCGCCCACCACCTGCGCGGCGCCGCCGTCCTGGCGCGCGTAGGCGGCATTGATCGCCTGCTCCAGCGTCTCGTCGGCGACGTGGACCAGCGCGATGCGGCCCATGCGCCGCGCCACCTCGGCAATCGCACCCGCCGAGGTGCGCGCGCCGACCCAGACCTCGATCACGCCGGAAGCGGGCTCGGCCGGATCGCCGACCACCAGGATCTGGCCGTTGCGCGCGAAACCATAGGGCAGCCTGGGCAGCGGCCGCGCCGGCGCGGCCTCGCGGGGCGCGGGCGGTGGCGCCAGGGTATCGGGTGTCATGGCCGGGCCCTCGTCGGATCGTTTGCCGGCGCGCTGCCGGCGGCAGGCGTCGGCTCGGTGACGTGCAGGTCGCCGGGCGCGCTCGCCTCACCGGGCGCCGCGTCGGCTGCGGCATCCGCGGCCGGCGCCGGCTTGCGGCGCGTCAGCGATTCGAGATCGAAGATGCCCTGCGCGGCCGGCACGCCCTGCGCCGGCCCCGGCATCCGCTGCGGCAGCGCCGGCACGTCGTGGTCGCGCTCGATGCGGTTGTCCGAGCTGGTGCCGTCCATCTGCCGCTGCAGCGCGTCGTAGCGCATGCCCGACACGCTCGCGGTGGTCTCGCCGTCGCGCAGGATCACCGGACGCAGGAACACCATCACGTTGGTCTTGGCGCGGGTCTTGTTCTCGGCGCGGAATAGCGAGCCGATCAGCGGCAGGTCGCCGAGCCAGGGCACCTTGTTGTTGCCGTCCGCGTAGTTGTCCTGGATCAGGCCGCCGAGCACGACGATCTCGCCGTCGTCGCTGAGCACGGTCGACTGCACCGAGCGCTTGATGATCGTCACGCCGCCCGGGTTGTTGACCGAGGTCGAATCGACCGACGAGTCCTCCGAGTAGATCTGCAGCTTGATCACGCCGCCCTTGGTGATCTGCGGGCGCACGTGCAGCACGATGCCGACGTCCTTGCGATCGAAGGTGTTGAACGCGCTGACGCCGGTGTTCGACACCGCCGCCGTCGAATACGAGCCGGTCTGCACCGGCACGTTCGAGCCGACCACGATGCGCGCTTCCTCGTTGTCGAGCGTGATCAGGTTCGGCGAGGACAGGATCGAGGCGTTGCTGACGGTGGCCAGCGCCTGCACCAGCGCGCCGAGCCCGAAGAACTTGCCGAACCGGTGCAGCAGGCCGATGTTGATGCCGTTGTTGAGCAGCGTGGTGGCCGCGGCGCTCGACAGCGACTGTCCGAGGTTCTGGCCGTTCGCGGTCAGGTCGACGATGCTCTGGCTGGTGGTGGTGCCGAAATTGGTGCCGCCGTACAGCGCGTTGTTGCCGTTGCCGGACTGGATCGCGCCCTGCCACTGCACGCCGAGGTTGGCGGCCGAGGTCGCGCTGAGCTCGACGATCATCGCCTCGAGATAGACCTGCTCGCGGCGCACGTCGAGCTGGTCGATCACGTTGCGCAGGTTGCGGTAGACCGGCTCGGGCGCCGTGATCACCAGCGAATTGGTGGCCGGGTCGGCCTGGATCGCGCCGTTAGCCGCATCGGCGCCGCCGCCGGCGCTCGCGAGCAGGCCGGCGCCCCGGCCCGGCCCGGTATCGCCGCCGCTGCCGCCGAACGAAGCCGACGCGCCTCCCGACGACGACGAGGACGAGGACGTGCCCGGCAGCGGCGGCGTGCCCGCGCTGCCCGTCGACGACGCGTTGAAGGCGTTGGCGCCGGTGCCGTTGCTGCCCGATGCCCCGCTGGACAAGTCGCCGTCGCCCTTCAGCGACGAGCGCTCCGAGCCCGAGCCGCTGTCGGTCGCGAGCCCGAGCATGCCGCGCAGCACGCGCGCGAGCTCGGTCGCGTTGGCGTTCTCGAGCCGCACCACGTGCATGTTGCCCGGCACCCGCGTGGGCGCGTCGAGCTGCTCGATCAGCGCCTTCGCGTCGGCGATGCGGCCCGGATCGGTGGCGCGCAGCAGGATCGCGTTGAGCCGCGGGTTCGCGCTCACCGACACCTTCAAGGTCGCGTCGGCGTTGCCGGTCGCGCTCGGATCGAGCATCTTCTGCACCACCGGCGCGAGATCGACCGCGCTCTCGTGGTCGAGCGGCACCACCGCCACGCGCCGCCCCGCGCCGCCGCCGTCGATGCCGTTGATGATCTCCGCGATACGGCGCACGTTATCCGCGTAGTCGGTCACCACGATCGCGTTGTCGTTCGGATAGGCGCCGATCGCGTTGTTGGGGCTGATCAGCGGCTTGAGCACGGGCAACAGATTGCTGGCCGATTCGTTGCGCAACCGGAACACCTGCGTGATGACGTGGTCGCCGCTGGCGCTGGGCGTATTGCCGACATAGGTCGGACCGCCCTGCAGCTTCGCGTCGGCCTCGGGCACCACCTTCAGCACGCCGTGGTCGCGCACCATCGCGAAACCCTGCATGCGCAGCGAGGCCTCGAGGCTCTTGAGCGCGCGTTCGCGGCTGACCGGGTTGTCCGAGACGAGGTTGACCTGCCCTTTCACGCGCGGGTCGACGATGATGGTGGTGTCGGTGGCGGCGCCGATCGCCTTCGCGACCTGGCTGACGTCGACGTTCGAGAAATTCAGCAGCACCTGCGCCTGCGCGAGCGAGGCCACGGCCAGGCCGATCGCGAGCGTTGCACAACGGACGGGGAAACCAACGGATCGGAAGCGTGTGCGTGTCATCTGGGATTCGGTGCCGGACGGAACGCGGGCGGCCCGGTCGCGCGTTTCGCGCGCCCGCCTTGCCGCGGCACACCCCGCAAGCCGTATCGGTATTGGTTGGTCAGGTCCGCCGGTTCATGGCTGCCGACGGAATCGCCGGGCAAGACTAAGCAGCGAACCGGCGCAAATTTGTGACGGATGTTGGGCTACCTTTTTGCACCGTCGCCCGATTAACCATTGAATCGATCGGTTAATCCATCGAATATCGATCGAATAAAAACGATTTCATCGACTCCAATAAATCCCTTGCCGTCGCGAGTCATTTATTTATCGATCCGCATTGATATGACGGCAATTTCCGCCGCCCCGCGCGCGATACGGGACCAGCGCCGCGGCCCGGCAATGGTGGCCAACTTCTGCCACACGATTGACTTGCACGCGGAGTAGATGGGCGCGGCGCCCGGCCAGACGGGCCGAGCCTCCCAGGCCGCGAAACAGACGGCATGCCGCTCTCGCGAGACAATGAGACCGGCAGTATCCAGGCTATTAAATACCGATTACCGAATGCGAGTGATTCATTCGTACCGAGGCAAAATGTTACGTACCTTCTGCTATTAAAAATTCACACTCGTTTTCAGAGTTTCAAACTACAGTTCGTCGGCGGCATCACATCACGTCTGGCCGCGGCAACAGCAAACAGCAGCTTCCATTTCATCTTCGTTTCAGGGGAATTCGCATGAAGTCCAGCAAGCGCAAGATTTGTCAGGTCCTGGCTCTCGTCGTGTCGGGCCTTGGTGCAACGGCTGCCATGGCAGCGCCGGTTCTGCAAGGCGGTGGTTCCTCGCTGGTCGCTCCGACGATCGGCTCGGAAATCACCCAATTCGGCACGAGCATCGGCGCCCTCACGTATTTCTCGGTCGGTTCGGGCGCGGGTCAGAACGCGTTCCTCGGCAACCAGCCGACGTTCTTCGGCGCAGGCGTGACGGGCACGGTCGACTTCGCCAACAGCGATGCCGCCCTGCTGTCCGCGCAAGTGTCCGGCTACCAGACCGGCCTGGGCGCCACCAACGGCCCGCTGATCCAGATCCCGTACATCGTCACGGCAATCGCGATCCCCATCGTCAACAACGGCCAGACCATCACGGGCACGACGCCGCAAACGACGCCGGGTCAAGCGAACAGCATCGCGCTGAACGACACCGACCTGTGCGGCATCTTCTCGGGCAAGCTGACCAACTGGAACCAGCTGTTCAACCCGGTCACCGGCACGTTCTTCGCCAACAGCGCCCCGATCTCGGTGATCTACCGCACCGACGGCAGCGGCACGACCGAACTGCTGACGCGCCACCTGTCGCAAGTGTGCTCGAGCGTCGACACCGCCGCCGGCGTGACCTTCAAGGACTCGCTGACGTTCACGGATTCGTTCCCGAGCGGCTTCCCGGCAGGTTCGACCTTCGTCGGCGCGAGCGGCAGCGGTGGCGTGCGCGTGTCCCTGGTGACGACCGGTGGTGCCACGATCGGCTACCTGAGCCCGGACTACACGAACACGTTCCTGGCCCCGCAAAGCACGGTCGTGACGCCGACCAACGCCGTTCAGCTGCAAGTGGCGAGCCTGCAGAACAAGATCGACGGTCAGTTCTACGCGCCGACCGCCGCGAACGCGACGCAAGCGCTCGGCACGGTCACCCCGCCGCAGAACCAGGCGAGCGCCTCCAACCCGCTGAACTGGGTGCTTGACGCTGGCAATCCGACTGCCGGCTACTCGGTGTCGGGCACGAGCCAGATCATCGTCAGCCAGTGCTACAAGGATCCGGCCGTCACGACCGCCGTTCAGGACTTCCTGAACGACCACTACAACGACTCCAGCTACGCCGCGATCGTTCACGGCAATGGTTTCGACACGGTGCCGTCGAGCCTCCTGAGCAAGATCCAGGCCGACTTCCTGAGCAACACCAGCGGCTTCAACCTGGACATCGGCAACTCGGGCGTCTGCAAGTCGCCGATCGTCGGCCGCTAATACCGTCACGTCAGGAGCGGCGCGACGCTGCTCCTGCCATCACGCCAACTGCGCCCCGGGGCAACCCGGGGCGCAGTTTTTTCATGATCCTCGCCGTCGCCACGGAGTCGTACCTCGACTCGGCCACCCAGGGCAATCTCGCGCACCGTCCTGCCTGCTTGCCGGCCTGGTCGCCTCGGCTCACCCTTCGACATCGTCCTCGGCGCCGGCCGCGGCGCGGTATCTGCTGAATCGTGCAGGCCAGCGCCGCGAGATCCTGCTCGCCTGCCGATCAATAAAAAACGCCGCAACGCATCACACGTTGCGGCGCATCCAGCGAAGCGCGGCGAGTCTCAGATCTTGCCGAGGCGCGCGCGCTCCTCGTTGCTCAGGGCCGCGCGATGCGCGGGGCCTTCCTGCCCGAAGCCGACCACCGACACGGCATTCGAGCTGTCGTAGCCGACCTGCTCGCGCTTGCGCCGCTTCGGATCGTCGCCGACATCGCCGAACCCCTCCACCTGCACCGAGATCGTCCAGCGCCGCACGCCGCCGCCCGAGGCGTTGTTCTTCGCGAGATCCTGGGCCATCTGGCTGGCGGCCGAGGCGGCCGAACTCGCCGCGCTCAGCGCGCCGGTGTTGACCGTCTGCACCACCGGGATGCCGGTGGACTTGCCGGTCACCTGGATATTGTCGGCATTGAGCACGTGCAGCGCGGCCACGTTGAGGTTGCCGGCGCGAATGCCCGCGTCGCCGGCATCGACGGTACCGCGCGGCGCGATCAGGTTGATGGTGCCGATCGGCACGCCCGGGATGCTCTGCAGCGTCGCGATGCCGGCTCCCGTCACCTCGCCGCGCGCGTCCAGCGTGCAGTAGTGGTTCGCGTCGCACACGTACTGCGGCGCCGGCGCGTCGGCCGAGGATTTCGCGCCCTTGCCGGCATTGATGTCGCCGTTCGAGCTCCAGATCGTCATGTCGCCGCCCTGCTCGGTGAAGATCCGGCTCTGCGCGAGCAGCAGGCTGCGGTCGGTGAAGATGTCGACGTCGCCCTTCTCCAGCGTGAGGATCCCCATCGTGCCCGGTCCGGCGACCACGGCGCCGCCGGGGCCGGTCAGTTCCGGCGGCGCGGAGGTGCTGCCGACGAGCGCCTGGCCGCCCGGCCCCAGGATCGAGACGTTGCCGCCCTGCTGGGTCTGGATGGTGGTGTTGCGGATGTCGAGATCGCCGGTATCGACCAACTGGTTCGCCCCGTTCGAGCCGCCGGTGAGATTGTTCGCGGTGTAGCCGAGCGAGGCGGGGAACAAGGTGTTGATGGCGTCGAAGCCGCGCGCGTATTTCTGGAAGAACGGGCTTGCCGGGTTGTTGTAGTCCTCCCCGACCCGCGTCAGCACGCCGAACAGCACCTGTTCGGCGAACAGTTGCTGCACATGGGCCGGCAGGGTCTTGAAGGTCGCCCAGGCCTGGTCCGCGCTCAGCGGCGTCAGCTTCGGCTGGTCCTTCAGGAGCCCCGTATCGACGGTGGTCTTGCCGGCCTCGTACTGCTCGACGAACGCGATCAGTGCCGGCGTGGTGCCGGCGCTTGCCGCGGCCGCGCCAGCCGGATCGATGTAGCTTGCGGCGAAGCTCGCGAGATCGACGCCCGGCCCGACGCCGAACAGCACGTTGATGTTCGCGCTTTCATGCGGCAGGTTCGGATTGCCGGCATTGCCCACCGCGTCGATGCCGGTGTAGGTGCCGGCCTGGTAGGCATGCACGGACAGGGCCTGGGCAGCATTGGCGAGCGGGCCGATGTTGCGTCCGGCCTCGACGTCGAGGGTACCCGGGCCGCCCAGCACGATCGCCGGAACCACCGGCAACACGGCTTGCGTGACCGGCGTGTCGTAGATGTCCCGGCCTGCCACGATGCGCGTGATATCCGAGGTCCTCAGGTTCTGGCCCAGGAACGAGAGATTGGCGATGTCGGTGCCGGCCTGGATCAAGGCGGGCTTGTCGATGCCGATCGTGACCAGGTCCTGGTAGAGCGGCGAGCCGCTGCTGGCCAGCGGCACGCCATCGAAGATCGAACCCTCCAGGCTGTAGATGCGCGCGGGCACCGTATCGTCGGCGTGCAGCGCGCTGGCAGCGTGAGCCGACGCTCGCTTGTCGGTGAGCACCGGCACGTCGGCGAACGGCTTCGTCGGCGACGGCATCGAGGCCGGATCGTTGTCCAGCATGCCGAAGAAATTGCCGGCACCGAACACGCCGCCCACCGTGTTGGCACTGGAAATCGAAATCGACTGGTCGGCGAGCAGGTCGAGATTGCCGACCGGCGAGGGGAACAGCTCGCCGCTCGACGCCACCGTGATGCCGCCGCTGAACGCGGTGAGCTCGACGCTGGCCGGCAGGACGAAGGACAGGTCGTTGTGTCCAGGCGTCAGTTGTATGGGGGCACCGCCGCCGATGAACGACAGGTTCGTCAGGGTCCCGAGCGCGACGTCGCCGGTGGTGGACGTGATGCTGACACGCGAGTCCGTCGAATATCCCTGCATGTCGGGCAAGGTATTGAAGGCGGTCGTCTGGGTTCCCTCGACATAGGACGGGTCGACGACCTGCCCGATGTTCACCCCCAGGCGCGCCGTGACGTCGAAGCTGCCGTCCTGCAGCGCCAGGATCGTCGACACGGGGACCGGCTGGCTGCCGAACTGCGGCGCGATCGAGAAATCCGGCGCGATCTGGCCGCCCGCGGCCAACGTGCCCGAGCCCTTGGAAACGAAATAGCTGCCGCTCAGGATGTCGCCGCCGGCCTTCACGGCCAGGTTGCCGCCGCCGGCCAGGTTCACGGTCGGGCTATCGGTATTCGTGTTGGTGAGCCACCAGGTGGTCGGCAAGGAAACCGACAGGTTGGCGATATTGCCGCCCGCCGTCACCGTCACGTTGCCGCCGACGCTCATCACGCCCTGGTCGAAGGCGCCGAAGTCGATCGAGGTCTGCACGGTCTGCTGGACCGGGCTGGTCGCACCCACCGCGCCCTTGGGATTGCCGATCTGCATCCACTGCCACCACGACTGGGTGAGGTTGGCGCCCGCCTTGCCGGTCACCGCGCCGGTCGCATCCGTCACCTGGCCGATGCTCAGGATGTCGCCCCCGGCATGCAGCGTGATATCGCCGGCCGAATCGGGATTGACCGTCGGCGACACGAACAGGTCCGGATAGTTGCCCGCGCCGGTCGGATGCGAGATCGACACGGTGGTGCCCTGCTCGGGCGCATCGGACGACGGGACCCCGGCCGTATAGATCACGCCGGGAACCACCTGGGTGGGCGCGGCGCCCGGCGAGACTGACGTGGGATCGTACAGCGCGATGTCCCCCAAAGCGGCCACGTCGATCGAGCCGGCGCCGGTGCGGATCATCGTCGGCGCGAGGATCAGCCGGCCGTTGCTGTCGAGATAGCTGGCATGGCCGTCCAGCACGACGCTGCCGCTCGGCAGCGCCGCATCCCCCTGCGGCGGGGATGCCAGCGCGAGCGGATTCGAGCTGGTCGGATCCGCGCCGGCGACGATGCGCAGCGAACTGCTGCTGCCCCCCGCCAGCGATGCCGACAACAGCGGCAGCGGATTGCCGGCGTTGGCGACGGGCGCGGGCGAATTGTCGGTGACGCCCGGAATGGTGATGCTCGCCGTGCCGATCACCGCAACCGGCTGCACGGCCGGCGCCACGAGCTTGGCGAGATTGGGCGGCGTGGCGGGATGCTGCACCTCCCACTGCACGGTCGACACGACGTAATTCTGGTATGCGTTCAAATACAGCAGGTAAGCTGCGGGATTCGACGCCTGCTCCGCCGCCGAGGGCGCTACCGGCGCGAGAGGCTGCCCCGGCTTGATTGAATTCGACACAAGAGGAACGATGATTTCCAGGAAGTCAGCGTTCTTGTGTGAGAGCTTGAGCAGGTTCGCTAGTTGCGGGGCGGGAGCAGTCAGATAATCCGCGTAGGCGGAGTACAGCGCGTAGTACTCCGCGATCTCGTCCGGCGTCCCTCCCGTCACTTTCCCGGGTGCCGACGCCTGCCCCGACTTGGCCCAATAACTCAGTCCGTACCCATAACTGGCCCCGTTATATCCCGAGGGCGCGGTGAAAACGGTATGTACCGCGTCGTACGTCGAGAGAGCCGGCACCGCGATCGTGCCGCCGCCACCGGTCGGATTGGCGATCTGGAAGAACCCGTCCGACAGGCTGGCCTTCACCTCGACGTTGTTCTCCGCGCGCAGGGTGACGATCGGCGCCTGGCCGTTGAAGCGATAGTCGAGATCGCCTGCCGAGCTGCCGGCCCCCAGGTTCCAGTTCGTCAGCACCGAGATATTGCCGCCGTTGACGGCCGAACCCGGATTGTCGAGCTCGATGCCCGGCGCGATCCGCGCATTGGCGAGGCCCGCGGCGGCGAGCGGATTGACCACCCCGTCGAGCCCGTGCTGGACGAAGCCCATCAGCGTGCCCGGCGCTCCCGTGGTCGCGTCGCCGCCGACGTAGCCGTAGAACGATTCGTGATCGGCGTTCGCGCTGCCCGGCGCGAAATACATGTTGGCGAGGCCGCCGAAGCCGATTGCGGTATCGCCGTTGGCCAGCTGCGAGGCATCAAGCGCCGTCGACACGCCGGTGGCGGTGTTCTTCACCGTGCCGCCGCCCTTGCCGTCCGGCGTGAAGCTGAAGCTCGCGCCGCTGCCCTGGGCCGTGAAGGTGCCGGCCAGCAGGTTGCCGCGCGCGTCGTACCAGCCGGCCGGATCGACGATGCCGTCGAAATGCTTCGCGCCGGTGGTCGCGTCGCTGGTGCTCCATACCGCGTAGGCCTCGAGCGTGGTCGCGCGCGAGCCGGCGATGCCCTTGCCCGCGTGGAAGCCGCCCGCCGGCATGACCAGGTTGACCGTGCCGTTCGACAGCAGCGGCGCGCGGAAGCTGACGGTGCCGCCGCTCAGGCCGCCCGCCGTGCCGCCCGAGACGTCGATCAGCGCGTCGGCGCCGAGCCGGATGGTGCCGGCGTGGCTCGCATCGATGTTCTCGTAGCCGTAGGTGGCGTTGTACGGATTCGCCGCGGTGGGATCGAACACGCCGTTGGTGCCGATCACCACCGTGCCGCCGCGCTGGTTCGGGTCCGAGCCGCGCGCGAGCAGCGTGCCTTCCAGGTCCACGCCGCTGTGGCCGTACAGGTCGATCTCGCCGCCCGCCGTGCCCGAGGCGTCGATGGTGCCGAAAATGTTGACGTTGCCGTTGGCGGTGTCGCCGGCATTGCCGGCCCCGCCGTCGGCGTTCAGCGCCACCGTGCGGGCGCTCAGGGTGTTGCCGGCCGACAGGGTCAGGTTGCCCGATTTGGTGCGGATCGAGATCGCGTCGTTCACGCCGCTGGCGGCCAGCGTCGCGGCGAAGCTGTCGAGGTCGAGCGCGCCGCCCGTGTTCAAGCTCAGCGAACCGCCCGCGAAGCCGGCGGCCGCCCCGCCCTTGAGCGTGCCGTCGAGGTTCACCACCTGCTGCGGCGCCGACAGCGTGAGCGAACCCGCCGCGCCGCCGCCGCTGGCGCCCGAGAAATCGAGCGTCGAGCCGGCCTGCACGTCCACCGTGCCGGCATCGGCGGTGAGCGTGATGTTGCCGCCCGGCACCGAGGCGGTGACGTCGAAGAAGCTCTTCGACACACCCGCCGCGCTGATGGTCGAGCCGCCGCCGATCGTCAGGTTGCCGCTGGTGGCCTCGAGGCTGGCGTTGCCGGCCGGGGCCGCGATGTTCGCGCCGTTGTCGAGCAGCGTGCCGCCGACGAAGCCGATCGCGCCGCCCACCTCGGTGCGCGACAGCGCGGTGCCGGCCCCCGGGTTCAGCGTCAGCGCGCCGGTGGTCTTGATGGTGGCGTTCGAATTGGTATCGGCCAGATACACCGGCGCCGCGAGGCTGACCGGCACCGCGCCGAAGTCGAAGCTGCCGGTTCCCTGCCCGGCGATGCCGGCGGTGGCCGTCATGTCGACCGAGGCGAAGCCGCTCAGCGCCTTGGTGCCGGTGCCGAAATCGATCTCGCCGGCGTTGACCGTCAGCGTGCCGCTGCCGGCCGCCGGGGTGGCGTTGGGCGCGCCGGACTCGTTGGTGAACGCGATCTTCGGCGCGTTCAGCGTGACCTTGCCGCCGTCGCTGGTGAAGGTGCCGGCGCTGAGGTCGACGCTATTGCCGAAGCTCGCGTCGATATCGCCGACGAAGGCCATCGTGCCGTAGCTGCGCAGCGTCACCTCGTCGGCGTTCGCGAACTGCGCGAGGCCCGCGGGACTGATGACGAAACCGGGCAGGTTCGCGGCCGAACTGCCGGTCTGGTTCGTGAAGGTGATCGCCGAGCCGTCGACCGTGATCGCGTGCCCGGACAACACCGCCGCGGGATCGACCTTGAGGTCGCCCGACGAATCGATCAGCAGCGCCTGGCCGCCCGCCAGCGTCGCGCCCGCGCCCACCGTGAGCAGGCCGGTGCCGCTCGAGCCGGTGCGCGTGAGCGGCACCGAGGCGCCGTTCGAGACGCGCAGCAGCGCGCCGTCGCCGGCGATCGTGATCGGCTGGTCCTTGGCCGCCGGATAGGCGCCGCTCGCCACGATCGACGCGCCCGCGTCGATCCGCAGGCCATTGGCCGCGTCGGGATCGGTGCCGCTCGTGTCGGTCTTGGTGACGAGCAGGATCTCGGGGCCCGTCAGCGAGGAGGCGGCGTCGTTCGACACCACCACGCTGTTGGCGATCGGATTGATCGTGATGCCGCTGCTGGTGGCCGTGCGCGTGCCGCCGATCAGCAGGCTGCCGGCGGCCAGCGTGTCGAGCGCGTTCGCGTCGATCTGGAGATAGCCGGCCAGCGCGCTGCCGCCGTTGCCGGTGACCTGGATGTCCTGCGAGGCGATGTCGACCTCGGCCGGCGCGCCGCCGGGCCCGGCCGCCGCGTTCAGCGTCGCGCCGAGCGCCAGCGATTGGGTGGCGGCCAGCACCAGCTGGCCGCCGTCGACCGGCGCCGGCGGCGCGACGTTGCCCTTGGCGGCGGCCTGCGTGGCGAAGAAGCTGTTCGCGCTGGTCAGCGTGTATTGCGAGTACTGCTGCCAGACCGCGTTCGACTGCACGGTGAACAGCGTCGGCGTGGCGCTGCGGCTGCCCGTCACCGAATTGGCGAAGTAGCCGGCGGTGACCACGCTGCCGTCCGGCAGCGTGCTGCTCATGCCCGGCGCGACGTTGCCCGCGCCGCCCTGCCCGCTCGCCAGCGTGACCCGGAACGCGCCCGGCAGCGTCGCGTAGCGGGCCGGCAGCAGCGTGTAGTAGCCGGCCGGCAGGCCCGGCACGCCGGACAGGTAGACCGACTTGCCGACCGCGTCGCCCATGCCGGCCTGGCCGAGCCCGAGCGTGGCCGTGGTGGTGGTGGCCGAGCCGTTGGCGCTGGTCGACGGCTGCGCCGTCTGTGCGTAGACCGGATCGTAGGCGGCCACCTGCGGCTGCGTGCCCGGCACGATCGCATAGACGTTCGAGCCGCCGACGTTCACCGGCGTCGCGACACCCGCGGTCGAATTCGCGTAGCTGATCGAATACTGCGACAGCACATCCCGCGTGCCGCCGGTGCCCGGCACCCATTCGACCGCCTGGAGGTCCCCGCCGCCCGACAGGTCGATCACCGCGCCGGGATCGAGCGAGACGTGGCTCGCGTTGAGGCCGATGTACTTGGCCGGCGGCGCGCTCAGGTCGGCTGCCTGCGCGCCCACCACCGGCGTGAACTGCCACTCGACGCCGTCGACGGTGGTGCCGTAGGGGATCACCAGCCCGCCGTTGGACACCGAGGTCACGCTGCCGCTGGTGAGCCTGACCGAATCGGTCGCGACCAGTTGCGAGAGGCCGCCGAACAGCGCCTTGGTGGCGCTGTCGGTCGGGTCGCCCACGCCGAGCACCAGCGAGCCCGAGGGCACGCGTATCGTGCCGCCCTGCACGATGTCGGTGGCATCCACCAGCAGCGAGCCGCCCGCCGACAGCGGCGTGGTGGAGGCGCCGTTCGACGCGAAGCTGACGGTGGTGGCGGCCGGCTTGCCGGTGGCCGCATCGATGGGCCCGGTCGCATCGATGATGTAGGTGCTGCCGGTGGCCGGGTAGAGGTCGGCGGCCTTGAAGCCCAGGTTGCCCGGAGAATAGAGCACGCCCGGCGCGAACGCGTTGGTGTTCGCGACCTTCGTCGAGCTCAGGCGGATGTCGCCGCTGCTGCTGAAGTTCGCCTGGCCGAAATCGTTGAGCTGGATCTGGTTCGACAGGTCGATGAACGAGGCATTGACGTTCAGCGTGGCATCGGACAGCGCCGCCACCGGCGTGAACGCCGGCGCGATGTTGTTGGCCGGCGTGCCGATCAGCGCGACATAGGGCGCGTCCAGCTCGACCGTGGTGCCGAGCGCCGGCTGCGGCGACTGGCCGAGGATCGTCGCGAGGTTGGTGGCGGGCGAGGACAGCAGCGTCGACAACTGGTTCATGCCGATCGCGGCGATCCGGTCGGTGTTCAGCGTGATCGAGCCGGGCAGCGCCAGCTTCACGTCGCCGGCGAACGCGATCGACACCGCCGGCGAGGCCACCCGCGACTGCGCGCCGCTGCCCAGCACCAGGTTGGCGATGCCCGAATCGTCGAGGCGATCGGCGGCGAACTGGAGCACGCCGGTCGGCGTGCCGCCGATCGGTTGGCCGGTGGTCGGGTCGATCGCGTTCGCGATGCTCTGGCCCGGCGCGAGGCCGGTGGGCGTGAGCTCGCCGCTCTGGCGGATCACCAGCGTGGTGGCACCCGCCGCGTTGGCATTCTGCTTCGGCAGGATCGTCAGCGTGCCGCCCGCCGCCTCGGGCGCGCCGCCGTGCGCGGCCAGCGTGCCGTCGGCGAACAGCCCGTATCCCGCCGCCAGCGTGATCGAGCCCGCGTCGCTCCAGACCGGCTGCGGCGTCCAGCTGCCGTTGGCCTGCGGGGCATCGAACCGCGTCGCGGCGCCGGACACGTCGATCCGCGAGCCGGCCTGCGCGACCACGTAGCCGTTGTCGCTGGACAGCGTCACCGAGCCGCCGGCCAGCACCTTGCCGGTATCCGGCTGGGCCCGCGAGGTGCCGATCCGCACCGGCGCCGCGAACGGATCGGCGAGCGCGACGCCGGAGACGTCGAGCACCGCATCCGCGCCGAGCCAGACCGAGCGGCTGTCGCTCGGGATCGGCACCACGCCGACGAACTGCCCCTGCTGCGCGGCGGAGAACGTGGTGGTATCGGCGCTCAGCGTGATCGCGCCGCCAGGCGCGACGATCGAGCCGAGCACGGTCACCTGCCTGGGCGAGCCGAGCCCGACCGTCGCGCCCGCGTCCGCCACGATCGACGCGCCAGCGCCCACCGTCACGGCGCCCGTCACGTCCGCGTAGGACGGAATCGCGCCGCTGGCATCCTGCCATGACGTGTAGGCGCCGGCCGTGATCACCAGGTCGGTGGGCTGGCGGTGATACGGATCGAGCGTGCCCGGGCTGGTCAGCCCCGAGCTCGTGAGGTCGGTGCCGCTCGCCGCGTGCATCAGGGCCGTGGCATCGGGAATCAGGTTGCGCTGGGTCAGCGCGAGCGTGGTGCCCGGCGCGACCGTGGCATCGTAAAACGCGTTCAGCACGTACTTGCCGAAGCCCTGCTGCGCGAAGAAGCTGTCCGGCAGGACCAGGCTCCACGGCGCCACCGCGGCCGGATCGCCGCCGATCTGGAAGCCGAGCGCCTGCAGCGTGAGCGTGCCGCCGCCCGAGAAACCCTGGCTCAGGATCGTGCCGTTCATCTCGATGCGGCCGTTGGTCGGCTCGGTGCCCGGCAAGGCGGCACCGGCGATCGACGTGCCGTTGTTGCCGAACTGCTGGCCCTGCGGCGCGACGTAGGTCTCCAGGGCCAGGCTGCCGCCGCGGCCCTGCGGCACGCCGTCCTGCATCAGCAATTGCCCGTTCGCCTGCATCATGCCGCCGCCCGACAGGTCGAGCACACTGCCGGGCTGCAGGATGATCGATCCCGAGGTGTCCACGATCGAGCCGTCGGCGCCGCGCGCCGAGTTCTCGTTCGCGGCCAGCGAGATGCTGCCGCCGTTGAGGTATTCGCTGCTGCCTGTCGCCGTGCCGGGCGCCGCCTGCGGGTCGTTGTTGATCCACTGGCCCGCGACGTCGAGCCTCGCCTGCGGCCCGACCACGATATTGCCGCCGCTCGTGATCGAGATCGAACCCGACGGCACGACCAGGCTGCCCAGGATGTCCGCGCTGCCCGACCTCGACGGGTTGTTCAGCGTGATCGAGCCGCCCGGCTGCAACTGCAGCTGCGTGCCCGCGGCGACCGTGAAGCCGCCCCCGCCGATCTTGTCCTCGGTCACGTTCAGGTTGGCGAAGCCGCCCTTGCTCAGCGTCGCGGCCGGCACCACCGTGGTGGCCAGCACGTTGTTCGGATCGGTGGACGAGAGCGCCCCGAGCGCCGTCGTGTCGAGCGCCGTGGAAACGGAGAAACCCGCGCTGAGATCGTCGAGCTGCGGCGCCTGGTCCTGCACGATGACGAGCCCCAGCAGCCCGGACTGCGGCGAGGTGCCGTTCGTGGCCAGGTTGATCAGCGAGCGGCTGCCCGTGAGCGCCGCGTCGACGCCGAGATTGAAGGTGCCGCCCTCGGGCAGGCTGTCGCCCTGCGTCTGCTTCGCGCCGCCCAGCGCCTGCGCGCTGATGTCGCCGTCGAGCACGGTGGCGGAGGCGCCGTAGATGTCGAGCGTGCCGGCGTTGCCGCCGACGATGAAGTCGGACTGGTAGGTGCCGCCGCCCGACTGGAGCGGGTTGTACCAGGTCTTCGTCACGCCCCAGCGCGCATGGGTCTCGGTGAAGGCGCCGGCGATGCCGAGATAGGTGTCGTAGGGGCTGGCCTGGCCGATCGGCACGATCGCGCCGTTCGCGTCCACCAGGCGCGTGGTGTTGACCATCCCGCCGTCGTAGTGCGTGTAGCCGCCGTTGAGCAGGATCGACGAGCCGGACGCCGTCATCACCTCGTTGCCCGCCAGTTCGATGGTGCCGCCGTTGGTCAGCAGCTGATCGACGGTGCGCGGGATCAGGTTCACGTAGCCGGCCAGGTTGAGGATCGGGCTGCCGACCCACTGCACGCCGTCGCTGCGCGTGCCCGTCAGCGTGCTGTCCACCACCACGTCCTGCAGGCCGAACAGGAAGCCGTCGCGCAGCAGCGGCGAATCGGCCAGTTCGTTCTGGCCGATGCGGGGAATCGTCAGCAGGATGCTCGAGATCGGCAGCTCGACATTGGCGAGGCCCGACACGTCGATGTTCGCGCCGTTGTCGAGGTAGATCCGCCCGGGCACCGCGCTGTTCAGCACGTCGGGCGTGTAGGCCAGGCCGGCTACCGACGGCGCCAGCGCCACCACCGACACGGTCGAGCCCGGCGCCTCGATCAGCGAGCCGCCCTGGAACCATTCCGCGCCGCCCGTCATGGTGATGCTGCCGGGCGTAAACACCGCGCCGGGCGTGGAGGTCGTGGTCTGGCCGTTGTTGTCCGGCAGCACCGCCGTGACGGAATCGGGGCCGAAGCTGAGCAGGCCGGCACGATGCGTGGTCAGGCCGCCGCCCGGGACGTCGAGCGTCACCGTCGACTGGCCGAGGTAGGGAGCGCCGAGCGGATTGTTCGAGGCGTATTCGTCGACCGTCGAGATGGTGATGGTGCCCGGCGAGTTCACGCTGGTGGTCACGCCCACCACGCCGTTCTGGTCGACCCGGCCGCCCAGCAGGCTCACGTTGCCGCGCGAGGCCTGGATGATGCCGGTGTTGACTAGCGCGCCGACCGGCGTGATGTCCGAGGCGGTGCCCGTCGAGGGATCGAACAGCGCGATCGCGCCGCTCAGCTCGGGCAGCAGCACCTGCGGCTGCGCGGTGTTGGGACGCAGGCTCACGCCGACGCCGGCGGCCAGCACCACCTGCCCGTCGGTGGCCGAGATGCTGCCGGCATTGGTCACGTTGGGCGCGGCGATCATCACGAAACCGCCGTCGCTCGCGGTGCCGTTGGCGTGCGTCGTGATCGAGGCGCCCTGCGCGACCGTCACGTCGCCCCAGGGCTGGTACTGGCTCGCCGAGGTGAGGTTGACCTGGTTGCCGAGCCCGAGCACCTCGTTCGGCAGATTGGCATTGCCCGCGCTGCTGCCGGAGCTGCCGGCCTCGTTGGCCGCCAGCCCGCCGGTGGTGCCCGCCGGCAGGCTCAGGAACTGCTTGTTGCTGGCCACCAGCCCCGCCGCGTCCTGCGCCAGCGTGCTGTCGGCCAGCACCGGCAGCTTGCCGCCCGTCACCTTCGAATTGTTGATGATCGTCTGGTTGTAGTCGTTCATGTTCAGCAGATCGAGCGACGACGCCACCAGCGCGTGCACGTTGACCTGCGAACCGGCCCCGAACAGGATGCCGTTGCGGTTGATCACATACACCGCGCCCTGCGCGGTGATGCTGCCGAGGATCTGGCTCGGCCGCCCGCTCGGGTCCATCACGCGGTTCAGCACGGCCCAGTTGTTCGCGCCGTTGGTCTGGGTGCCGGCCGACTGGTCGAAATTCAGCGTGGTCTGCCGGCCGACGTTCATGGTCTGCCAGGTCAGCACCGCGTTCTGCGCGGTCTGCTGGACATCCACCGTCACATGGCCGTTGGCGTCGACGCTTTGCGCCGGCGCGTTCGCGTTGATCCAGAGCAGCGGGTTGTTCGGGTCGGCCGAGGCGCCGTTCGCCACCTGCAGGCCGCCCGCCGCCAGGCCGTTCGGCACGTTCGACAGCGTGTTCGCGGCGGCCGCGGCGGCCGCGTTCTGCGCGGCGATCTGCGCGGCGATCGCCTGCGCGGTGTAGCCGAGGTTGCGGATCGAGGGCTGGCTGGCCTGCAGGGCCGCTTGCGGCGACATGCCCAGGTTGGTGGTCGCGCCGATCCCGGCCAGGCCCGCCGCGCTGCCCGAGGGGCGCGGGGCGGCGGTGCCGAGGTTGACGATGCCGCCTGCCTGCGCGTGTGCCGAAAAGCCGGCGGCCAACAGCAGCGCGACGGCCCGGTGAACCGGGCTCAGCTTCGCCTGGAGGACGAGGCGCGCGGCCGTGCGCTGGTGTTGTCGTGCTGTGCGTGCGTTTGCTGCCATACCTCACCCCGAACCCGATAGATTTTTTGCGTGGCGCCGATCGCGCCGAACCCTTGCCCGGCCTGCCCGATGCCCGCGAGGGCGCAAGTCCGGAATCGAACGACAATACGAGGCGCGCATGGCGCCCGGATGGCGGGTGTTACGGACCTTTCCGGGTGAGCCGGAATGGTCCGTAGCTTTTGTCACAGACGGCCGCCCCGCTCAGCCCGCGCCGCGGCTGGCCAGATGCGCGGCCAGCGCCGCGCGCACGCGCTCGACCACGGCCGGCCAGTCGCCGGGCCGCGGCTGGCGGAACAGGGTCGCGTCGGGATACCAGGGGCTGTCCTCGCGATCGAGCAGCCAGCGCCAGTCGGGCACGCGCGGCAGCAGCAGCCACAGCGGGCGGCCCAGCGCGCCGGCCAGGTGGGCCACCGAGGTGTCGACGCTGATCACCAGGTCGAGTGCGTCCACCAGGGCGGCGGTCTCGGCGAAATCGGCCAGCGAGGCGCCGAACTCCAGCACGCCGCTGGCCGCGAAGGCTTCGGCATCGCGCGGCCGCACCGCCGGCTGCAGGCTGACGAAGCAGGCGTCGAGCGACAGCCAGGGCGCGAGCATCGCGAACGGCATCGAGCGGTTCGCGTCGTTGGCGTGGCGCGGGTTGCCGGACCAGGCCAGGCCGATGCGCATCCGCCCCGGCGGCGCGACGGCGTCGAGCCGACGCGCCCAGGCCTCGCGGCGCACCGGCTCGGCGTGCAGGTAGGGCGTGGCGGCCGGCACCGTGTCGAGCGTGGTGCCGAACGCGTGCGGCAGGCTCATCATCGGGCACTGGAGGTCGAAGGCCGGCACGGGCTCGCCGGCGGCGATCACGCGGCTCACATCGCGCAGCGTGCCGAGCAGGCCGGCCAGCGGCGCCGGCGCCTCGACCAGCACGGTCGCGCCGCGCGCCGCGAGCAGGCTCGCGTAGCGGCAGAACTGCAGGGTGTCGCCCAGGCCCTGTTCGGCATGCAGCAGCACCGTGCGGCCCGCCGGCGAGCTCGCGCCGTCCCAGGCCGGCCGGTCCGCGTGAAGGCGTGCCGGCATGCTGTCGGCGACATGCCGGCGCGCCTCGTGGCCGACCCAGCCGCGCGCGAGATCGCCGGCCAGCACGTGCGCGAAGGCCTCGGCGCGCTGCGCCTCGCCGTGGCGCGGATCGCACTCGCGGGCGAGCCGCAGGTCGTCGAGCGCCGCCTCGAAGCGGCCGACCTGCTGGCGCGCCTGGGCGCGGGCGAGCAGCGCGCGCGCCGTATCGGCCGGCACCGCGGCCGCCTCGGCGTGGGCGGCCAGCGCCTCCTCGTAACGGCCCAGCACTTGCAGCGTCAGCGCGCGCTGCGAGAGCAGTTCGGCCTGCGGGCCGCCGAGCGCCAGCGCGCGGTCGTCGTGGTCGAGCGCCGCCTCGGCGCGGCCCAGCGTGCGCAGCGCCGCGGCGCGGTTGCGCAGCGCGTCGAGATTGTCGGGCAGGCGCGCCAGCGCCTCGCCATAGGCCAGTTCGGCCTCCTCGTGGCGCTCCAGCCCGAGCAGCGCGTTGCCGCGCCCGAGCCAGGCCGCGCCATTGGCGGGCTGCAGCGTCAGCAGCCGGTCGCAGCGCCGCAGCAGTTCCTGGTGGGCGTGCATCAGGTCCAGCGCCACGCAGCTCGCGAACAGCAGCCGCGCATCGTCCGGCGCGCTCGCCAGCCCCTCGTCGAGACAGGCCAGCGCCTCGGCGGGCCGGCCCATCTCGGTCATCGCGACGCCGCAGGCATGCACCAGCTCGGCGGTCTTCCCGCGCACCACCATCGCCAGCTGATAGCAGTGCAGCGCCTCGCCGGGCAGGCCCAGCGCGCGCAGCGCGTCGCCGCGCACGGTATGCGCGGCGGCATCGTTCGGCATCAGCGCGAGCGCGCGCTCGACGCTGATCAAGGCGTCGGCGGGCCGGCCGCCGCGCGTCAGCGCATCGCCGCGACGCAGCCAGGCCCGGGCATTGCCGGGTTCGCGCTGCAAGGCGCGCTGGTAGGCCTCGGCCGCCTCGTGATATCGCGCGAGCCCCACCAGCGCATCGCCG